>NZ_JACVTV010000007.1:0-79363 GCF_016624625.1 Stenotrophomonas sp. S41
CCCCCCCCCCCCCCCCCCCCCCCCCCCCCCCCCCCCCCCCCCCCCCCCGGGTCGGGGTCCATACGCCCTGCATACGCGCACGTACAGACGACACGGGGGATTCGCCCTTATCATGGCCCGCTTCGATTGCAACAAGCGGATGACCGCGTGACCGTATCCACCCTCGCATTTGTCTTCCCCGGTCAGGGCTCGCAGTCCGTGGGCATGCTGGCCGAGCTGGCCGAGCTGCACCCGCAGGTGCGTGAAGCCTTCACCGAAGCATCCGATGGTGCCGGCGTCGACCTGTGGGCGCTGTCCCAGGGTGGCCCGGAGGAAATGCTCAACCGTACCGAATACACCCAGCCGGCCCTGCTGGCGGCGAGCATCGGCGCGTGGCGCGCCTGGAACGCCGTCGGCGGTCCGCGCCCGTCGGTGCTGGCCGGCCACAGCCTGGGCGAATACACCGCCCTGGTCGCTGCTGGCGCGCTGAGCCTGCATGACGGTGCCCATCTGGTGCGCCTGCGCGGCCAGCTGATGCAGGAAGCCGCGCCGGCCGGCGTCGGTGCCATGGCCGCCGTGCTCGGTGCCGAAGACCAGCTGGTGCTGGACGTCTGCGCCGAAGCCGCTGGCAGCCAGGTGGTGGTGCCGGCCAACTTCAACTCGCCGGGCCAGATCGTCATCGGTGGCGACGCCGCCGCGGTCGACCGCGCGCTGGCGCTGCTGGCCGAAAAGGGCGTGCGCAAGGCCGTGAAGCTGGCCGTCAGCGTGCCCTCGCACACCCCGCTGATGCGCGAAGCCGCCAACCGCCTGGCCGAAGTGATGGCCGGCCTGTCCTGGCAGGCGCCGCAGCTGCCGGTGGTGCAGAACGTCGATGCCAAGGTGCACGACGGCGTCGACGCCATCCGTGCCGCGCTGGTGCAGCAGCTGTACCAGCCGGTGCAGTGGACCGGTTGCGTGCAGGCCCTGGCCGCCCGTGGCATCACCCAGATCGCCGAATGCGGTCCGGGCAAGGTGCTCACCGGCCTGGTCAAGCGCATCGACAAGGCAATCGACGGCCGTCCCCTGGCCACCCCAGGCGACTTCGAAGGCGCCCGCGAGGCGTGGTCGGCCTGATCCCCCTGTTCCTGCCGACCGTGCCGGTGGCCGCTGCAAGCGGCACGGGCGCGGTCGCTGCCCACGTCTGAGGACAACATCATGAGCAAGCCCCTGCAGGGTGAAATCGCACTGGTCACTGGCGCCAGCCGTGGCATTGGTGCCGCCATCGCCGATCTGCTGGCCGCCCAGGGCGCCACCGTCATCGGCACCGCCACCACCGACTCCGGCGCTGCCGCGATCGGCGAACGCCTGGCCGCCCACGGTGGCCACGGCCGCGCGCTGAACGTCACCGACGCCGCCGCGCTGGACAGCGTGCTGGACGGCATCGCCAAGGAATTCGGCGCGATCTCGATCCTGGTCAACAACGCCGGCATCACCCGCGACAACCTGCTGATGCGCATGAAGGAAGACGATTGGGCGTCGATCATCGACACCAACCTGACCAGCGTGTTCCGCACCAGCAAGGCGGTCATGCGCGGCATGATGAAGGCGCGCAAGGGCCGCATCATCAACATCGCATCGGTGGTGGGCGTGACCGGCAATGCCGGCCAGGCCAACTACGCCGCTGCCAAGGCCGGCATCATCGGTTTCAGCAAGTCGCTGGCCAAGGAAATCGGCTCGCGCGGCGTCACCGTCAATGTCGTCGCCCCCGGCTTCATCGATACCGACATGACCAAGGCGCTGCCGGAAGAAGCCCGCACCGCCCTGATCAACGATATCGCCCTCGAACGCCTCGGTTCGCCGGAAGACATCGCCCATGCGGTGGCCTTCCTGGCCAGCCCGGCGGCCGGCTACATCACCGGCGAAACCCTCCATGTGAACGGCGGCATGTACATGCCGTAAGCAAGGGGCGCATGGATTGCGCCGCAAGTGGTTGATCTGCGAGGTTTTTTGCATGCATGCAAGGCCCCGCCGGTTTCCACTACACTATCCCACGGCCATCGCCATCCGATGGCGATCACTTTTGAACCACTACTCCATCTGGAGCGATACCCCATGAGCACCATCGAAGAACGCGTCAAGAAAATCGTCGTCGAACAGCTTGGCGTCAAGGAAGAAGAAGTCACCAACAGCGCATCGTTCGTCGATGACCTGGGCGCTGACTCGCTGGACACCGTTGAGCTGGTGATGGCCCTGGAAGAAGAGTTCGAGTGCGAGATCCCGGACGAAGAAGCCGAGAAGATCAGCACCGTGCAGGCCGCCATCGACTACATCAAGGCCCACGTCAAGGCCTGATGTCAGACGGCAGTGCGCGCGCGGGTTCCGCTCGCCGCGCACCGCACCCCATGGGGCCGCAGTTGCGGCCCCGTGTGTTTGAGCATCACATCGAAGCAAACCGAGTTGCCCGTTGACATCATCGGGTCAGGAGAATCAGCAATGAAGCGTCGCGTCGTCGTAACCGGCCTGGGTATCGTCTCGCCGTTGGGCAATGATCTGGCCAGCAGCTGGGAAGGCATCACCCATGGTCGTTCGGGCATCGGTCCGCTGACCAACGTTTCTGATGCCTACCTGGATCGGTTCACCACCAAGATTGCAGGTGAGGTCAAAGGCTTTGACATCACCGCCGACAACGAACTGTTCGGCAAGTACCGGGTCAGCGGCAAGGATGCCAAGAAGATGGACCCGTTCATCCATTACGGCCTCGGTGCCTCCTTCATGGCCCTGCACGATGCGGGCCTGGACATCACCGAAGCCAATGCCGAGCGCATCGGCGCCATCGTCGGCGCCGGCATCGGCGGCCTGCTGGGCATCGAAGAGCAGACCATCGATTTCCACGAGGGCAAGAAGATCTCGCCCTTCTACGTGCCCAAGACCATCATCAACATGCTGCCGGGCCAGCTGAGCATCATCACCGGCCTGAAGGGTCCGTCGTTCTCGGCGGTCTCGGCGTGCGCGACCTCGAACCATTCGATCGGTACCGCGATGCGCATGATCCAGTACGGCGATGCCGACGTGATGGTGGCCGGTGGCGCCGAGCGCGGTTCCTCGCCGACCGCCCTGGGCGGCTTCTGCGCGATGAAGGCCATGAGCACCCGCAACGATGCCCCGGAACAGGCCTCGCGCCCGTGGGACAAGGACCGCGACGGCTTCGTGCTGGGTGACGGCGCCGGCATCCTGGTGCTGGAAGAGTACGAACACGCCAAGGCACGCGGCGCCAGGATCTACTGCGAACTGGCCGGCTTCGGCGCCAGCTCCGACGCGTACCACATGACCGCGCCGAGCGAGAACGGCGAAGGCGCTGCCCGCTGCATGGCCATGGCCATGCGCGATGCCGGCGTGACCCCGGACCAGGTCGGTTACCTCAACGCACACGGCACCTCCACGCCGCTGGGCGACCTGGGCGAAACCATGGCCATGAAGGCCGCCTTCGGCGACCACGCCTACAAGATGATGGTCAGCTCCACCAAGTCGATGACCGGCCACCTGCTGGGTGCCGCCGGCGGCGTGGAAGCGATCTTCTCGGTGATGGCGCTGCAGGACAACGTCATTCCGCCGACCATCAACCTGGAACAGCCGGGCGAAGGCTGCGACCTGGATTACGTGCCCAACGAAGCACGCCAGGCCAAGGTCGACGTGGTGATGTCCAACGGCTTCGGCTTCGGCGGCACCAACGGCACGCTGATCTTCAAGCGCGTCTGACCGAGATGCGGCGCCGGGCCATTGCCCGGCACCGCATTGGTAGAGTCGAGCTTGCTCGACTGGACGTGTGCCGCAGTCGAGCAAGCTCGACTCTACGCAGCAGGAAGCCGCCGCAAGGCGGCTTCCGTGCATCTGAACCCCGAACTGGCCGCCATGACCCACGCCCCGCTGATCCACCCGCTGCCGCATACGATCGACCTGCTGGCCCTGCAGCAGCACGATCCGGCGCGCTTCCCGCTGCTGATGGAATCCACCGCCTCGGGCACCGCCCAGGGCCGCTGGAGCCTGCTGCTGGCCGCGCAGGGCGACTGCCTGCGGCTGGACGCTGACGGCCAGGTGCGCGACCAGCACGACGTCGTGCAGCCGGGCAGCTTCCTGCAGGTGCTGGACCGCGCCTGGCAGGCCGTGCGCCTGCCGCATGACGGCAGCCACAGCCTGCCGTTCCGCGGTGGCTGGGCGCTGATGCTCGATTACGAAGTGGCCAGCCAGATCGAAACCGTGCTGCCGGCGCGTGCGCGCGATGACGGCCGCCCGACCGCGCTGGCCCTGCGCTGCCCGGCCGCGCTGCTGCACGACCACGAGAACGACGCCAGCTTCGTCATCGCCGAGGCCGGTGAGCAGGCCCTGCTGGACGCGCTGGTGGCGCAGGCCTCGGCCGCGCTGCCCGAAGCAGGGCAGGGCTGGCAGCCGCCGCAGTCGGTGGGCGAGGACGCGCCGCAGCGCTTCACCGACGGCGTGCGCCGGGTGATCGAGTACCTGCGTGCCGGCGACGTGTTCCAGGTGAACCTGTCGCGGCGCTGGAGCGCGCAGTTCGCCGCGCCGGTCAGCCCGCAGGCGCTGTACGCACAGCTGCGCCGCGCCAATCCCGCGCCGTTCGCCGGCCTGTTCACCGCGCACGGCCGCCACGTGGTCAGCTCCTCGCCGGAACGGCTGGTGTCGGTGCATGCCGGCCACGCGCAGACCCGGCCGATTGCCGGCACCCGCCCGCGCTTCGAAGGCGACGACGATGCCGCGCGCATCCAGGAACTGGTCGGCCACCCCAAGGAGCGCGCCGAGCACGTGATGCTGATCGACCTGGAGCGCAACGACCTGGGCCGCATCTGCCTGCCCGGCACCGTGGTCGTCGACGAACTGATGACCGTGGAAAGCTATGCCCACGTGCACCACATCGTCAGCAACGTCAGCGGCCACCTGCGCCCCGAGGTCACCCCGGGCGAGGTGATCGCCGCGACCTTCCCGGGCGGCACCATCACCGGCTGCCCCAAGGTGCGCTGCATGCAGATCATCAGCGAGCTGGAACAGGTGCCGCGCGGCGCCTATACCGGCGCCTTCGGCTGGCTGAACCGCGATGGCGACCTGGACCTGAACATCCTCATCCGCACCGCCGAAGTGGACGGGCACGAAGTGAGCTTCCGCACCGGCGCCGGCATCGTGGTCGACTCGGACCCGGACAAGGAACTGGACGAGACCCGCGCCAAGGCCCGCGGCCTGCTGCGGGCGCTGGGCCAGCAGGGGTAACCGGATCCCCGGTGGGGCCGGTCATGGATTGTGGTGGGTGCCGACCGTTGGTCGGCACGGACGCCTCCGCCGGGCATGGCCCGGCGCTACCGACGGTTCATCCACGCATGGCGTGGCTCTACTGGTAGGTGCCGACCGTTGGTCGGCACGCAGACGCCGCCCCGGTCATGACCCCACACCACCCGGCACGGTATCCTGCACGGCGGAATCGCATTCAGAGGTAGTCCATGGCGGGAGCCAAGCGCGGGTGTCTGTTCGTGGTCACGCTGGTGGTGGTGCTGGGCGCCGTCCTCGCCGGCGCGGGCGCGTGGTTCTTCTACCAGCAGGGCCAGTTCGCAGACCGCCACATCACCCCGTCCGCCGAGAGCGTGGTCATCGCCAGCGGCGATGGCATGAACAGCGTGCTGCGCAAGCTGCGCGAGGCCGGCGTGGACGAAGGCCAGGACACCCAGTGGCAGTTGCTGGCCCGCCAGCTCGATGCCGCGGGCAAGCTGAAGGTGGGCGAGTATGCGCTGGACAACAGCCTGACCCCGCGCGAGCTGCTGCTGCGCATGCGCGCCGGCAAGGTGCTGCAGCACCGCGTCACCATCGTGGAAGGCTGGAACATCCGCCAGGTGCGTGCCGCGCTGAAGCGCGCCGAGCCGCTGCTGCACACCACCGATACCCTGGACGACGCCGCGCTGATGCAGCGCCTTGGCTTTGGCGGCCAGCATCCGGAAGGCCGCTTCCTGCCGGAGACCTACGTCTACCAGCGCGGCGACAGTGACATGGACGTGCTCAAGCGCGCCCATGCCGCGATGGAAAATGCGCTGGACGAGGCCTGGGAAAGCCGCGCCGCCGACCTGCCGATCAACAGCCCGTATGAACTGCTGACGATGGCCTCGATCATCGAAAAGGAAACCGCACTGGCCAGCGAGCGCCCGCAGATTGCCGGGGTGTTCATGCGCCGCCTGAAGATCGGCATGCGCCTGCAGACCGATCCCACCGTCATCTACGGCATCGGCACGGCCTACGACGGCAACATCCGCCGCCGCGACCTGACCACCGATACGCCCTACAACACCTACACCCGTGCGGGCCTGACCCCGACCCCGATCGCCATGCCCAGCCGCGATGCGCTGATGGCCGCCGCACAGCCGGCCGCCGGCGACGCGCTGTACTTCGTCGCCGTGGGCGATGGCAGTGGCGCGCACGTGTTCTCGCCCAGCCTGGACCAGCACAACGCCGCCGTAGCCCGCTACCTGCAGCAGCTGCGCCAGCAACGTACCAAGGAGACCCCGGCGCAATGAGTTCCGCGCTGCTTCGCCACCCGCGTTTCGTCAGCCTGGAAGGCGGCGAGGGCGCGGGCAAGACCACCGCCATCAACGCCATCCGCGATTGCCTGCGCAGCCACGGCCATGAGGTCGTGCTGACCCGCGAGCCGGGCGGTACGCCGCTGGCCGAGCGCATCCGCGGCCTGGTGCTGAAGCCCGACGCGGAGATCGCCGCCGAACCGCTCAGCGCCGAAGCCGAACTGCTGCTGGTGTTCGCCGCACGCGCCCAGCACGTGCGCCAGGTCATCCAGCCGGCACTGCAGCGCGGCGCCTATGTGCTGAGCGATCGCTTCACCGATTCCAGCTACGCCTACCAGGGCGGTGGCCGCGGCCTCGACCCGCAGTGGATTGCCGACCTGGAGCGCCGCGCCGTCGGCCTGCTGCCGGGCCTGACCCTGCTGCTGGATGTGGACGTGGCCGTGGGCCGCGCCCGCGCCAATGGCCGCGACCTGTGGCCGGACCGCATCGAAAGCGAGCAGGACGATTTCTTCGAACGAGTGCGCCAGGTCTTCCGCAGCCGCGCCCAGCAGGATCCGCAGCGCTTCGCCCTGATCGATGCCGGCCAGGTGCAGGAACGCGTGGCCGCCGATGTGGTGGCCAGCGTCGAGCGCTGGCTGCAGGCCGGGGAGGGCGCATGAGCAGCTTCTCGCCTTGGCAGCAGCGCGCCTTCGACCAGACCATTGCCGCGCTGGATGCCGACCGACTGGGCCATGGCCTGCTGATCTGCGGCCCGGCCGGGCTGGGCAAGCATGAAGTGGCGCTGGCCCTGGCCGACCACGTGCTGGCCCGTGGCGATGCCGCGCACGCCACGCGCACGCGCCAGCTGATCGCCGCCGGTACCCATCCGGACCTGCAGCTGGTCAGCTTCATTCCGAACAAAAGCGGCGACAAGCTGCGCACCGAGATCGTCATCGAGCAGGTGCGCGAGATCACCAACAAGCTGGCGCTGACCCCGCAGTACGGCGTGGCCCAGGTGGTGATCGTCGACCCGGCCGATGCCATCAACCGCTCGGCCGCCAACGCGCTGCTGAAGACCCTGGAAGAACCGCAGCCCGGCCGCTACCTGTGGCTGATCAGCAGCGACCCGGCGCGTTTGCCGCAGACCGTGCGTAGCCGTTGCCAGCGCCTGGAATTCAAGCTGCCGCCGCGCGATGAAGCGATGGCCTGGCTGCAGCAGCAGGGCCACAGCGAAGCGGCCGCACGCGAAGCACTGGATGCGGCGCGTGGCCATCCCGGCCAGGCCGACAACTGGCTGCGCGAAGACGGGCTGAGCCTGCGCCGCGACGTCGGCCGCGAGCTGGAACAGCTGGCCGCCGGCAAGACCGGCGCGGTGGAGCTGGCGCAGAAGTGGTGCGGTGATGAAAACGCGGCGCTGCGCCTGCGCTTCGCCGCCGATCTGGCGCTGGCCCAGGCCAGCACCGATGCCTTGACCGCGCCGGACCGATTGCACAAGCTTGCAGCCTGGTTCGATGCTGCCAACCGCACCCGCGACCTGCTGCGCACCACCGTGCGTGCAGACCTTGCGGTGGTCGAGTTGCTGCTGGCCTGGAACAAGGTGAACGAGCGGCCTGCCGCAAGGGGAAATCGATGAGTGCCAGCAACGCCCGCCAGGGCATCCTGTCCCTGGCTGTAAAGGACAAAGCCGCGCTGTACAGCGCGTACATGCCATTCGTGAAGAATGGCGGCATCTTCGTGCCCACGCCCAAGCGTTACTTCCTGGGCGACGAAGTGTTCCTGCTGCTGACCCTGCCCGATTCCAGCGAGCGCCTGCCGGTGGCCGGCAAGGTGATCTGGGTGACCCCGGCCGGCGCACAGGGCAACCGCGTGGCCGGCATCGGCGTGCAGCTGGCCGACGGCCAGGAAGGCGAGAACGTGCGCCACAAGATCGAGACCCTGCTGGCCGGCCTGACCAGCTCGGACAAGCCGACGCACACGATGTGAGGTAGCGCCGGGCCATGCCCGGCGACGCCTTCGAAACACCCGTGAACCGCTACCCAGTAGAGCCGAGCCATGCTCGGCTGCAGGCCTCGAAAAGGCCCGTGAACAGAAATGTGAAAAACTGTTGACGGCCTCTGAAAAGCCCCTATAATGAGCGGCTCAGCAACACACCGGGCGGTTAGCTCAGCGGTAGAGCATTGCCTTCACACGGCAAGGGTCACAGGTTCGATCCCTGTACCGCCCACCATGTTGCAGAACGAAAGAAGCCTCCAGCAATGGGGGCTTTTTTGTTGCCCGCGATTCCGTACAGATGCCGTATTGGCGCATCGTCATGCGGAACCTGCCAGACAGTGGTTTGCCTCGCGCACCAGTTGCCGCGCCGCCACGATCAAACCATCGGTGTGGAAGTTGCCCAACTGTTCCTCCGGCACACCTTCGACGCGCGCACGGTCTGCGGCCTGCAGAAGATCGAGCAGCGCGCTGAGCCCCGCCAGCGAGCGACTGAGTGATGCTTGATTGCCGGCGCCGATCCTGCGGGCGTGGCACGGCTGACCATCTGCACCATCACCTTTGCGGATGGCATCGAGACAGGCGAAGAACGTGGGTGCCTGCACGGGCAGATTCTGTTCGTTCAACGCGCATTCGATCTCGCGCGCGAGGTCTTCGGGCACGTCCTTGGCGAGGTCGCCGATCAGCGCGTGCAGGCGTGGGTGGGATGCGGTTCGATTGCTCATGGCGAAACCCTCACTGGCGTAGAGCCACTTTCCGTAAGGAAGGTGGCGGACGGTGCGGGTTGGCGTACCTAGGCAAACGAACTCCCAACGAGAAGAAGGCCTGGCGGATCTGTCGATCCCCACGCACCGGCCGCCATTGAAGGCAATCGGTGCATTCTCTTTGCTGCGGCGTAAACCGTAGCGATTGGGAGTTCATTCGTTTATTCGAGACGCCAATCCCGACCAAGGCAACCTGCCTCGGCGAGGCGATCATCGATTTGCACAAACACGGAAGTCAGTGAGGAAAGTTGCAATAACGCCAACCATGTCGGTGTACCAGCACCCATGGCGTAGCCAGCCGCGTTACCTGAACCAAGCCGTGCCGCTACACAGTCCCGGCAGGTGGCAAACACGTCACCCGGCGCAGCCCCCGGCGAACGTGCCATGGATGAAAGCAGACGTTCCATCCATGCGCTGTGTCGCCGACCCCGGCAGGCGTAGTCTCGGCCCACGTTGTCCCCTCTGGCTCTGGAGTCCCACCATGCCGCTTGCCCGTATCGATCTTCGCAAAGGTAAATCCGCCGATTATCTGCAGCGTGTGGGGGAGGCCATCTACCAGGCCCTGCGTGCGGTGGGTGTGCCGGAAAACGACCGCTTCCAGGTCTTTCAGGAACACGAGGCCGGCACCCTCGTCTTCGACCCCGGCTACCTCGGCGTGGCGCGCACGGATGACTTCATCTGCGTGCAGATCACCTGGAGCGAGGGGCGCACGCAGGAGCAGAAGAAGGCGCTCTACCTCGGCATTGCCAATGGCCTGCATGAGGCGGTGGGCATCCGCCGCGAGGACGTGTTCATCAATCTGGTGGAAGTAAAGCCGGAGAATTGGTCGTTCGGGAATGGCGTGGCGCAGTACGTGAGTTGATGGCCTGCGTCACCGTGTCGCAGGGGCCAAACCCTGAACGTGGTCCAGGGTTGGCTGCCGCGCCGTAGAATGGGCGGGTGCGTCGCCCCCGATTCCACCGCAGGTTCCAGACCCTGGCATGGCTTGCCATGCTGCTGGTGCTGCTTGCCCCGCTGGTGAGCCGCTGGATGGCCCATGGGCTGGCGCCGGCTGCCGCGCCGGTGATGGCGGGCATGGACCATGGTGCGATGGATCATGGCGCCATGGATCACAGCGCCATGGGTCACAGCGCGCACGTCGAACACGCGCAGCACGCGATGGCCGGGCACCACGACCACCACGCGATGACGATGGCGCACGACGAGACCGCCGCCAAACCGGCGGTCGATCCACACGCCGAGCATGAAATGGGCGTGGACTGCGAGTACTGCCTGATCGCGGCACGTCTGATCACGCTGCTTGTTGCGGCGTTCCTGCTGCTGGTGCCGTTGGCGCCGGTATGCCGGGCATTGGCGGGATCTGTCCGCGCGCTGCCCTCGCGGCTGCGCGGAACACTGGGCGCGCGTGGGCCGCCGCTGGCGTTCGCTGGCTGAGCCGCGCACGCGAAAGCCGCCGGGCATGGCCCGGCGCTACCAATCTGGTTGAGGCCGCCGGACATGGTCCGGTGATATCGATCTGGTTGAAGCCGCCGGGCATGGTCCGGTGATATCGATCTGGTTGAGGCCGCCGGGCATGGCCCGGCGCTACCGATTCGGTTGAAGCCGCCGGGTATGGCCCGGTGCACCCGCGTGCGACTTTCTTTCTGCTGCCCTCGTTGATGGGGCGGCATTGCATGCCGTGGAAACATGAAAACGAACCCGAATGTCGTTGCCCTGCGCTGGGCGACGCTGCCGGCGCTGTGCGCCTGCGCCCTGTACACCGCTCCGGCCCGCGCCGATGCGGCAGACCCCACCACCCTGGACACCGTGCGCGTGGTCGATACCCGCCATGGCGAACTTTCGGCCGTGCCCAGCGCGGGCTCCACCCTCGGCCTGAGCGTGCTGCAGACGCCGGCCGCACTCACCGTCATCGACCGCGACCAGCTGGAACAGCGCGGCGACAGCAACCTCAACGATGCGATCAGCCGCGCGGGTGCGATCAGCGCGATGCCGCATCCCGGCAATGGCCTCAGTGCGCTGTCCAGCCGCGGCTTCACCGATGGCGCGTCGGTGATGCGCCTGTACGACGGCCTGCGGCAGTACGGCGGGGTAGGCGTCACCTTCCCGTTCGATACCTGGTCCATTGAGCGCATTGAAGTGCTGCGCGGCCCGGCCTCGGTCATCCATGGCGACGGTGCCATCGGCGGGGTCATCAACATCGTGCCGAAGAAGCCGACGCGCGGTGCCATCGAGAACGAGATCAGCGTGACCGTGGGCAGCGAGGACACCGCGCGCCTGGGCTTCGGCAGCGGCGGTGCACTGACGCCGGAGCTGGCCTACCGTGTGGATGTGAGTGGCAATTACAGCGGCGGGTGGGTCGACCGTGGCCGCAACAACGATGCGACGTTCTCCGGCGCACTGGTGTGGCAGCCGCGCACAGACCTGCAGCTGACCCTGACCCATGCGCAGGGCTACCAGCAGCCGATGCGCTACTTCGGAACGCCGCTGGTGGATGGTCGGCAGCTGGATGCGCTGCGCCACCGCAACTACAACGTGGCTGACAGCGAGATCCGCTTCCGCGACCGCTGGACCCAGCTGGATGCGCTGTGGACGCCGACCGCGAATGTCGAATGGCGCACGCGCGTCTACCAGATCGACAGCCAGCGCGACTGGCGCAATGCCGAGGCGTACGTCTACAACGATGCCACGGGGCTGATCGATCGCTCGGACAACACGCAGATCACCCACAACCAGGACCAGACTGGGCTGACCTCGACGCTGCGCGTGCAGGGGCAGGTGGGCGGGCTGGCCAACAGCTTCGCGGTGGGCCTGGACGCGAATCGCGCGCACTTCAAGCACACCAACAACACCTACGCCGGCAGCTCCGGGCCGGTCGATCCGTTGCATCCGGTGCCGGGCGAGTTCGCCAGCGATGCCCTCAACCTGCCGCGCTACCGCAACAGTGCCGAACAGTACGCGTTGTTTGCCGAAGACCACCTGACGCTGAGTGAGCGCTGGTCGGTGTTGGGTGGGCTGCGCCATGACCGCGCGACCATCGACCGCACCGATCTGATCAGTGGCGCGGCAGCCTTCTCCAAGACCTACAGCAGCACCGGCTGGCGCGCGGGTACGGTGTTCGCGCTGCGGCCGACCTTGAGCCTGTACGCGCAGTATTCGCAGGCGGCCGATCCGGTCAGTGGCCTGCTGATGATCAGCCCGGCCAACGGTGCGTTCGACCTGGCCAAGGGCCGGCAGTTTGAGGTCGGCATGAAGCAGGCCTTCGACGGCGGCGAGTGGACGCTGGCGGCGTACCGCATCCGCAAGACCGGCCTGCTCAGCCGTGATCCGCTGCAGCCCGATCGCCGCGTGCAGGTGGGCGCGCAGACCTCGCGTGGCATCGAGGCATCGTTGAACTGGGCGTTCGCACCGCACTGGTCGCTGGATGCGAATGCCACGGTGCTGAAGGCCGAATTCGAGGACTTCCTGGAAACCACCGGCTCGCCGGCGGTGGTGGTCTCGCGCGATGGCAACGTGCCGCCGAACGTGGCCGAGCGGATGGCGAACGTGTGGCTGAGCTGGCAGTTCCTGCCGGACTGGACCGTGGCCGGTGGCGCGCGCTATGTCGGCAAGCGTTACGCGGACAACGCCAACACCCTGGAACTGCCGGGCTACAGCACCACCGACCTGGCCCTGACCTGGCAGGCGGCGCCGCGTACGCGGGTGACTGCACGCGTGTTCAACGTGTTCGACAAGGCGTATTACGCGACGGCGTACTACACCAGCACGCAGTGGCTGCTGGGCGCGGACCGCCGCGTCGAGTTCACTCTCGACCATCGCTTCTGAGGATGTAGCTGATGTCGCTGCGATCCACTGCCAAGCGCTGGACCTACCTGCTGCACCGATGGCTGGGCATCGGTGGCTGCCTGCTGATGCTGCTGTGGTTCGTCAGCGGCATGGTGATGCTGTTCATCGGCTACCCGAAGTTGACCCCGGGCGAGCGGCTGGCCGCGTTGCCGGTGCTTGATGGCACACGCGTGCCGCAGGGCCTGCCGGTGCTGCCCCACGCCGTGCAGGCCGAACCGGAAAGCGTGGCGCTGACCACGCTGCGCGGTGAACCGGCCTACGTGGTGCGCAGCGGTGCCAACATTGGCGCGTGGTCGGCAGACACCGGTCACGCGCTGCTGCCGGTGTCCGCACAGCGCGCCGAGCTGTCAGCGGCGGCGTTTGCTGGCGGCCCGGCATTCCCCGGTGCGGTACGCGTGGACGAGGATCGCTGGACGCATTCGCGTGGGCTGGACGCGCATCGGCCGCTGTACAAGGTGGAAGTGGGCGGCCACCAGCCGGGCAGCCTGTACGTTTCCTCGCGCACGGGGGAGGTGGTGCTGGATGCGCCGTACCACCAGCAGCGCTGGAATTACGTCGGCGCGTGGCTGCACTGGCTGTACTTCCTGCGCATGCAGTCGGTGGACCCGGTGTGGACGTGGGTGGTGATCGTGCTGTCCGCGCTGTGCACGGTGGCGGCCATCAGCGGCATCGTGGTGGGCGTGTGGCGCTGGCGCTTCCGTGGCCGCTACCGCTCGGGTGCGAAGACGCCCTACGTGGAGCCATGGATGCGCTGGCACCACCTGGTCGGCCTGATGGCCTGCGCCTTCGTGTTCACCTGGATCTTCAGCGGGCTGATGTCGATGAACCCGCTGCAGGTGTTCAGCACTACGGCAGGTGCCGTGGATGCCGCGCGCTATCGCGGTGCGACGGTGGCGCTGGATACCGCCGTGGCGCAGCCGCAGGCCTTGCTCGCGGCAGCGTCGAGCGAAGGCTTCGCACCGGTGGAAATCCAATGGCGTCGCATCGGCGGTGAATTGTTTGCGGTGCTGCTGGACGGGCAGGGCGGTACGCGCATCGTTTCGCTCGCCGATGGGCATCTGCACATCGCCCGGGCCTTGCCCACCGCGTGGCTTCAGCAGCACGCGCTGGCGATGAGCACGGCACCGCTGCGTGCATTCACGATCCTGCGCACGCCTGATGCGTACTTCTACCCGCGCGCTCCCGAGGCGATGAACGGTGCGGCGGTACGGCGCTTCCCGGTGGCAGTGGCCGATTTCGGCGACGCGCACGCCACGCGCGTGTACTTCGATCTGGCGACCGGCGATCCGCTGCTGACCCTGGGTCATCGCGAGCGGGTCGGCCGTTGGCTGTTCTACTTCCTGCACAGCTGGGACCTGCCGGGCATGCTGCGGCAGGAGAACACGCGGCTGGGCGTACTGCTGCTGTTGAGCGTGGCGGGTGCGGGCCTGTGTGCCACTGGCGTCGTGATCGGCACGCGGCGACTACGGATGAAATTCGCCCGGCCCCGCCAGCGCAGGGGCTGACCGCGACCGATCTCGCGTGGTGATACGCGACTGGGTGATGATCGCCGCCACGGTCATTGTCATCCGCCTTCGCTATGATGGGTCGATCTGAAGTGGGTACGCATATGGAAGTACGACTCACGCGCGAGCAGGTTCTCGCGCTTGCGCCGGATGCGGCGTCGGCCAAGGCCGGCGCCGGTCTGGCCATCGATGGCAAATGGGGCCTGCTCGGTGCCGATGACGAGGCGCTGTGGGGCGAATGCCAGGGCAGTGGTTCCAAGCCCTACCAGACCCAGGTGGACCTGGAGGCGCTGGTCAGCCGCTGTTCCTGCCCCAGCCGCAAATTTCCCTGTAAACATGGCCTGGCCCTGCTGCTGTTGTACGCGGCCGGCAACCCGCGCTGCGTGCCGCAGGCGCGCCCGGCGTGGGTGGATGAATGGCTGAACGGGCGCCGCGACCGCGCCGCGCGCAAGGAGGCCGCCGTTGAGGCGGCCGCCGCGGCTCCGCCGCCCGATCCGCAGGCGCAGGCCGCCGCCACTGCCAAGCGTGAACAGACGCGGTGGAGCCGCATCGACGCCGGCGCCGCCGAGCTGCAGCGCTGGATCGCCGACCAGTTCCGGCAGGGCCTGGCCAATCTGCCGGCCGATTTCCACGCGCAGGGCCGCACGATGGTGGCGCGCATGATCGATGCACAGGCGCCCGGACTGGCCAGCCAGCTGGACGCGGCGCTGGGCGAGGCCACACCCGGCCTGGCCGGGCTGGGTGAACTGGGTGCCCGGCTGGGCCTGCTGCAGCTGCTGACCCAGGCCGTGGCCCGCCGTGCGGCGTACGAACCGGCCCGGCTGGCCGACCTGCGCGCTGCACTGGGCTGGCCGGTGGACCGCGAGGTGGTGCAGCGCGATGGCGAGGCCGTGCACGACCGGTGGCACGTGCAGGGCCAATGGCTGCTGGAACAGCCGGGCAACCTGGTCGAGCGCCGGGTCTGGCTGCACGGGCTGGACAGCGGTCGCAGCGCGCTGGTGCAGGATTTCAGCCACGGTGGTCGTGGTTGGCAGGAACAGTGGCGCACGGGCAGCGTGCATGCGGCGCGACTGCATTTCCACGCCGGCAGCGTGCCGCTGCGGGCGGTGGTGACCGATTTCGCGCCAGCGGGCGCCGAGCATGAGGTGCCGCGCGCGGACAGCTTCGACGCCGCCTCGCTGGCCTTTGCGCGCAACCCCTGGCTGCCACAGGTGCCGATGCGCCTGCAGGACGTACACATCGCCCATGACGGCATGCAGTGCTGGCTGCAGCATGCCGAAGGCGCACTGCCGCTGCAGCTGCCCGGCCTGCAGGCCTGGGCGTTGATGGCCTTCGCAGGTGGCCATCCGCTGTGCGTGATGGGCGAGTGGGACGGCCAGGTGCTGTTGCCGTTGTCGGCATGGAACGCGCGCGACGAGCGCTGGGAAAGGAGTGCGGCATGAACCAGAGCTGGTTGAAGCCGGCGTTGCTGGGCATTGATCGCCCGCAGGTGATCGCCGTGGGTGGCGCGCTGGACGCGGTGCTGCAGGCGGTTGCCGCTGCGGACGAACCGGCCCTGGCCTACAGCCGCCAGGTAGGCGTGTTGGCGGCATGCGAGCGCGCCGCCGTACGTACGGCCGCAACGGTGGACGTGCCGCCGCCGGCGCCGGATGACCCGCTGCAGATGGCGGCAGATCACCCGTGGGTGCCGCTGCTGGCCAACGTATTCGAACCGGGCCAGGTTTCGCCCTGGGGCAAGCGGTTGCGCCAGCAGGCCTGCGAACGGCTGGCCGCGTACGGCCGGCACCTGCCGGTGGCCGTGCTGCCGCAGGCGCTGGATGCCGGCGCTCGTTTCGCGGCGCTGCGCG
This sequence comes from Stenotrophomonas sp. S41, assembly GCF_016624625.1. Lineage (NCBI taxonomy): Bacteria > Pseudomonadati > Pseudomonadota > Gammaproteobacteria > Lysobacterales > Lysobacteraceae > Stenotrophomonas > Stenotrophomonas sp. S41. The sequence continues at coordinate 16,452 of NZ_JACVTV010000007.1, forward strand.
AGCCACTGCGTGCCGTGCTGGGGGTGCGTGGGCACTGGCTTGCTGCCTGCAATGCGGAGTGGCGCTATGCCGGCGCGGCGGTGGAAGCGCAGGCCAGCGCAGCCGATGACGAGCAGGTGTGGAACGAAGGCAGCAGCGAGGCGCGCCTGGCGATGTTCCAGCAGCAGCGCGTGGATGATGCGGCGGCAGCACGCACGCGGCTGCAGGACAGCCTGAAGGAACTGCCTGCACGCGAGCGCGCGGCCTTCATCGCCGCGCTGCAGCCAGAACTGCATGCCGACGATGTGCCCTTGCTGCAGGGATTGTTGAAGGACCGCAGCCGCGAGGTGCGCGCACTGGTCGGGCCGATGCTGGGGCGCTTGCCTGCATCGCCGCACGCGGCGTACCTGCAGGCGCAGATGGAAGGGCTGCTGCAGCAATCACGTAGTGGCCTGCTGCGTCGCCTGGCCTGGACGCTGGAGGCACCGGCCGCGCTCGATCCGGGCTGGGCCGATGCGGGCATCGACAGCAAGCGGCCCAACGGCGAAGTGCTCGGCGAGCGCGCGTGGTGGCTGTATCAGCTGGCCCGCCAGCTGCCCTTGGCGTGGTGGTGCCGCACGCTGGAAAAGCCCGCTGCCGACGTCGTGGCCTGGGCGCGAGAAGGTGACTGGTACCAGGCGCTGCTGCGCGCGTGGCTGGAGCGCGTGGACGCCAGCGAAGCAGACTGGGTGGAAGCGCTGATCGCGCTGAAGGAAACCCATCCACGCAAGAGCGAGCTGCTGGCCCTGCTGCCGGCGGTGCAGCGTGAGCGGCACTGGCCGGCCAGGCTGCAGGACCTGATCTCGCAGAACCTGCTGGGCGACGTGGTGGACAGCACCGGCGCAGCGCGATCGCTGAGCGCGGCCTATTCGCAGGCGCTGGCGCCCAGCGTCGGTGCGCTGTTCGGCGACGAACGCCTGCGCTACGACTACCTGCTGCGCGACCGCCTGCTGGAACTGCTGGCGGTGCTGCATCCGACCACGCTGGCCAGCGTGCAGATCGCCGAACCACCGGCCACGGCTACCGACGCGATGCTGCACGTCGCCCACCAGGCACGTGCGCTGCTGGCCCTGCGCCAGGCCCTGTATTCCCCCTTCTGACCGAACCCCATACACACGGAGCCACCATGACCACTGCCGTCCTGCGCCAGCACGCCGAACACCAATACGCCGAGGAACTGGAGGAACTGCGACGCCAGGACAACCGCCAGCGCCCGGCCAACTGGACGATGTCGCCGTGGGCGGTCGTCACCTATCTGGTCGGCGGCACGCTGGACAATGGCTTCGTGGTCAGCCCCAAGTACATTGGTGACCGCCGTCTGATGGAGATCGCCGTGGCCACCATCGCCACCGATCGCGCGCTGCTGCTGTTCGGCGTGCCGGGCACGGCCAAGTCCTGGGTGTCCGAGCACATGACCGCCGCCATCAGCGGCGATTCGACGCTGCTGGTGCAGGGCACTGCCGGCACCAGCGAAGAGCAGATCCGCTACGGCTGGAACTATGCCCAGCTGCTGGCCAATGGTCCCAGCGAGAAGGCACTGGTGCCCAGCCCGCTGATGAACGCGATGCGTCTGGGCAAGATCGCCCGTATCGAGGAACTCACCCGTATTCCCGCCGATGTGCAGGACGCGCTGATCACCGTGCTTTCGGAAAAGACCCTGCCGGTGCCCGAGCTGGGCAGCGAAGTGCAGGCGGTGCGCGGTTTCAGCGTGATCGCCACGGCCAACAACCGCGACAAGGGCGTCAACGAGCTGTCCAGCGCGCTCAAGCGCCGCTTCAACACGGTCATCCTGCCGGTGCCGTCCAGCGAGGAAGACGAAGTGGCGATCGTGCTCAAGCGCGTGGCCGAGATGGGCGCCGCGCTGGACCTGCCGGCCGAGCCGCCAGCGCTGCAGGAGGTGGCGCGTGTGGTGCGCATCTTCCGCGAGCTGCGCAACGGTGTCACCGAAGATGGCAAGTCCAAGCTGAAGAGCCCGACGGCGACGCTGTCCACCGCCGAGGCCATCTCGGTGATCAACAACGGCATGGCCCTGGCCGGCCATTTCGGCGATGGCGTGCTGCGCCCGGCGGACATGGCCGCCGGCATGATCGGCGCCATCGTCAAGGATCCAGTGCAGGATGCGCTGGTGTGGAAGGAGTACCTGGAAACAGTGGTGAAGGAACGCGGTGAGTGGAAGGATCTGTACCGCGCCTTCCGCGAACACGCCTGAGCAGGCCCGCGCCGATGAGTGAAGGGATTTCCCTGTTCGGCATCCGCCACCACGGCCCGGGCTGCGCCCGCAGCCTGCTGGCCGCGCTGGAAGCGTTGCAGCCGGACTGCGTGCTGATCGAAGGCCCGGCCGGCACCGAAGACCTGCTGCCGCACATGCTGGACGCGGCCATGCAGCCACCGGTGGCCCTGCTGTCCTACAGCGTGGAAGACCCGCAGCTGGCGGTGTTCCACCCGTATGCGCTGTATTCGCCGGAATGGCAGGCCCTGCAGTGGGCCATGCGCAATGCGGTGGACGTGCGCTTCATGGATGTGCCGCCAGCCCTGTCGCTGGAATGGATGGAGCAGGCGCGGCAGGCGCCGCCGCCGCGCGAGGCGGATGCCGAGGCCGAGGCCGGGGAGAGTGCCGATACTGCGCCGGCAGCGCCCGATGCTGAAGACGCTGCCGAGGCGCGTCCGGCCGATCCGCTGGACTGGCTGGCGAAGGTCGCCGGGCATGCCGATGGCGAGGCCTGGTGGAACCACATGGTCGAGGAGCGCGGCGACGGCCAAGGGCTGTTCGAGGCGATTGCCGAAGCGATGACCGCCCTGCGCGAACACACGCCCGATTACCCGGGCCGGCGCGGCGAGCAGGAAGCCATGCGCGAGGCACACATGCGCGCGGCACTGCGTGCGGCGGGCAAGACCTTCAGCCGCGTGGCCGTGGTCTGCGGCGCGTGGCACGTGCCGGCGCTGCAGCCGGCGGCCCTGCGCGCCAACAGCGCCGCCGCCGACAACCGCCTGCTGAAGGGCCAGGGCCGGCGCAAGACGCAGAGCACCTGGGTGCCGTGGACCTATCGCCACCTGAGCGCGGGCAGTGGTTACGGCGCCGGTGTCGATGCGCCGGGCTGGTACGACCATCTGTGGCGCAATGCGGGCCAGCACGGCCAGCGTGCGGTGGGCTGGTATGCGCGCGTGGGCCGTCTGCTGCGCGAGCACGGCCTGGATTGTTCCTCCGCGCACCTGATCGAAGCCACGCGCCTGGCGGACACCCTGGCGGCCTTGCGCGGTCGCCCCGCGCCCGGCCTGGAAGAGATCGGTGAGGCCAGCCGCAGCATCATCTGCAATGGCGACGACGCGCCGATGCAGCTGATCCGCGAACAGCTGCTGATCGGCAACGCGCTGGGCCAGGTGCCCGACAGCGTACCGGTGGTGCCGCTGCAGCGTGATCTGGAAGCGCAGCAGAAGCGCCTGCGGCTGAAGCCCGAGGCGCTGGAAAAGACCCTCGACCTGGATCTGCGCAAGGACAACGACCTGGCCCGCAGCCATCTGCTGCACCGCCTGCGTCTGCTGGGCATCGAATGGGGGCGGTTGGCGCGTACCGGTCATTCCGCACGCGGCACCTTCCACGAAATCTGGCAGCTGGCCTGGCAACCGCACTTCCTGGTGTCGCTGGTGGAGGCCAGCCGCCATGGCCAGACCCTGGTAGATGCGGCGTCCAACCTCGCGGTCAGTCATGCACGCGCTGCCGCCGACCTGCCGGCACTATCCGAGCTGGTCGACCAGGTGCTGCTGGCCGATCTGCCGCAGGCCGTGCAGGCCATCGCCGCCGAACTGGAAGCGCGTGCGGCCACCGATGCCGATCCGCTGGCCCTGCTCGGTGCGCTTCCGCCGCTGGCCAACATCCATCGCTACGGCAACGTGCGGCAGACCGAAGGCGTGCAGGTCGCGCACCTGTTCGACAGCATGCTGGAGCGTGCGGTGATCGGCCTGTCGCTGGCATTGACCGGTCTGGATGAAGCACGCGCGGAAAGCGCGCGTGAGATCGTGCTGGCCGCCGAACGCGCGATCGGCCTGCGTGATGATGCCGACGGCCGCGACGCCTGGCGGCAGGCGCTGCGGCGGGTGGCACTGTCGCAGGCGAGCAGCGCGCTGCTGCGTGGTGTCAGCCTGCGCCTGCTGTTCGACGCCGGCGCGCTGGAAGCCGAGACCGTGCATACCCAGCTGCAGCAGCAGCTGTCGCCGGGCGCCGAACCGCTGCAGGCGGCCCAGTGGCTGGACGGTTTCCTCAACCGCAATGCCACCGTGCTGCTGCATGACGATGCGGTGTGGCGGATGATCGATGGCTGGGTGGTCAGCCTGGACGAAGCGCAGCTGGTGCGGGTGTTGCCGCTGGTGCGCCGTACCTTTGCTGCGTTCGAGGCCGCTGATCGCCGTGACCTCGGCACCCGGGTCAAGCAGGCACCCGTGACGAAGGCGGTGGCCAGCGAGGCCCCGGACTGGAACCTGGCACGTGCCGAGCGCGCGCTGCCGATGCTGCGCGAACTGTTGGGGATTGCCGGATGAGCACACCAGACGATCTGTCCAAGGACACTGTGGGCAGCGTGCCGACCACGCGCGAGCAGCGCTGGCGGCTGATCCTCGGCCAGCAGGCCGATGGCAGCTGTGGCGAACTGCCCAAGCCGCTGCAGGGGATCGACCAGGCGCTGTCCGCCCTGTACGACCCCGATGGCCAGGGCGGCCTGGGCCGGCGCGGCGGGCGGGGTGGTTCGGCGCCGAACGTGGCGCGCTGGCTGGGTGACATCCGCCGCTATTTCCCCTCCACCGTGGTGCAGGTGATGCAGCGTGATGCCCTGCAGCGCCTCAACCTGACCCAGATGCTGCTGGAAAAGGAAATGCTCGAGCAGGTGCAGCCGGACGTGCACCTGGTGGCCAACCTGATCGGCCTGAGCCAGGTCATTCCAGCGCAGACCAAGGACACCGCGCGCATGGTGGTGCGTGCGGTGGTGGACGATCTGCTGCGCCGGCTGGAGGAACCGATGCGTTCGGCGGTGACCGGTGCGCTGGACCGCGCCCGCCGCAACCGCCGGCCGCGCCTGGCGGAGATCGACTGGCACCGCACCATCCGCAGCAACCTGCGGCATTGGCAGCCGGAGCTGCGCACCGTGGTGCCACAGGAACTGGTGGGCTATGGGCGCAAGGCCCGCAAGCCGCAGCGCGAGGTACTGCTGTGCATCGACCAGAGCGGCTCGATGGCGGCCTCGGTCGTGTATTCGAGCATCTTCGGCGCGGTGATGGCCTCGCTGCCGGCGGTATCCACGCGGCTGGTGGTGTTCGACACCGAAGTGGTGGACATGAGCGAGCAGCTGGATGATCCGGTGGACCTGCTGTTCGGCGTGCAGCTGGGCGGCGGCACCGACATCCATCGGGCGGTGAGTTACTGCCAGGGGCTGATCCGCGAACCGCACGGCGCGATCCTGGTGCTGATCTCCGACCTGTACGAGGGCGGGGTGGAGGACAAGCTGCTGGCGCGTGCGCGCGAGCTGGTGGAGTCGGGCGTGCAGTTCATCGTGCTGCTGGCGCTGAGCGATGAAGGCACGCCGTCCTATGACCAGCAACTGGCAGGCAAGCTGGCCGCATTGGGCGTACCCTCGTTTGCCTGCACGCCCGATGCGTTCCCCGGCCTGATGGCTGCGGCCATCAGGCGCGATGACATCAACCAGTGGGCCGGTGCCAATGGCCTGCTGGCGACCCGTGGCCGCTGAAGCGGGCAACGACCGAACATGATTGGATCCAACTGAATGCCCTCCGCTGTCCATCACCGCCTGCGCATCGCTGGCGACCAGTACGCCGGCCAGAAAGTGGTCGACCAGCAGTTCCACGGATGTGATTTTTCCGGTGCCGACCTGACCGCCACCGAGTTCGTGAACTGCAGTTTCTATGATGCCGAAAGCCGCACCGGCTGCCGCTTCAATGGCGCCACGCTGAAGGAAGCCAGTTTCCGCAGCTGCGACATCAGCATGTGCCATTTCAACTTCATCAAAGCGCTGGGCCTGGAAATCAGCGAGTGCCGCGCGCAGGGCGCGGATTTCAGCAACGCCAGCTTCATGAACCAGATCACCACGCGCACCTGGTTCTGCAGTGCCTTCATCAAGAAATCGAACCTGCGTTACGCCAACTTCTCGCGGGTGACGCTGGAGAAGTGCGAGCTGTGGGAGAACCGCTGGGACGGCGCCAACGTCAGCGGCGCCAGTTTCGCCGGTTCGGATCTGTCGGCCGGCCAGTTCGAGGGCATCGACTGGAGCAGTGCCAACTTCACCGACTGCGACCTGACCGGTTCGGAGCTGGGCGACCTGGACCTGCGCGTGGTGAACCTGCGTGGTGCCCGCCTGGATGTGCAGCAGACGGCGCTGTTGATGCAGCGCATCGGCATCACCGTGGTGCCGTAGAGTCGAGCTTGCTCGACTGGGTCTGCTGCATCCACAGCCATCAGTCGAGCAAGCTCGACTCTACGAAAGCGCCCGCGCCAGCACCTGCCAGATGCGCGGGTCCTGGCACTGCGACACGTTGAAGCGCACATAGTCGGCCACGCGCTGCGATTGGCTGAAGGCATTGCCCGGCGCCACCACCACGCCTTCGCGCAGGCAGTGCCGGGCCAGCGCCGCGGCGTCGCGGCCATCGGGCAGCTGGCACCACAGGAACAAGCCGGCTTCAGGCACCAGCCACGGCGTGATGCCCAGGCGCTGCACCTGCCGCAGGGTGTGCTTGCGGGCATCGGCCAGGCGCGCGCGGATGGCCTGCATGTGCCGGCGGTAGCCGCTGTCGGTCAGCGCAATGTGCATCAGGTGCGCGGCCAGGTGGCCGCCGCCGAAGCTGGTGGCCAGCTTCAGGTCGACCAGTGCGTCGATCCAGTCCGCGCGCGCAGCGATGTAGCCACAGCGCGACGCGGCCGAGACGGTCTTGGAGAAGCTGCCCACGTGGATCACCCGTGACAGCCCGTCCAGTGCGGCCAGGCGCGGGGCAGGGCGCAGCTCGAAGTCGGCGAAGATGTCGTCCTCGACGATGGTCATCCCGCTGCGTTCGGCCAGGCCCAGCAGCCGGTGTGCGGTGGCTGCCGACAGCACCGCGCCGGTCGGGTTGTGCAGGCCGGAGTTGGTGATGTACAGCCGCGGCGCGTGCGCCTGCAGGGCCGCCGCGAACGCGTCCAGATCCGGCCCGCTGTGCGTGTACGGCACGCCGATGGCCTGCACCTGGTGCGCCTTCAGCAACGCGTGGTAGTTGAAGTAGCTGGGATCGTCGACCAGCACGCTGTCGCCCGGCTTCAGCAGAAGGCGGCAGACCAGATCGACCGCATGCGTGCCCGATTCGGCCAGCAGCACCTGGTCCAGCGGCACCTCGATGCCGAGCCCGGCCGCGCGCCGCTGCAGCGACTGGCGCAGCGACGGCAGCCCGAGCGGGCTGGCGTAGTCGGTGAGTGCTGAAGGCTCGGCACGCGCCATCCGACGCAGGCCGCGGCGCAGGCCGTCCTGGTACAGCCACTCGCTGGGCATCCAGCCGCAGCCGGGCTTGAGGTGTTCGGCCGGCGTTTCCAGCGATTGCCGCGACACCCATAGCGGGTCCACCGCGCGATCCTGGCGTGGCTCGATCGCCGCCAGGGCCAGCGGCGGCAGCGGCCCGGCCACGTAGAACCCCGAGCCGGCGCGCGCGGCGATCACGCCTTCGGCCGCCAGCCGCTCGTAGGCCTCGACCACGGTGGACACCGAAACGCCCATGGTCGCCGCCTGTGCGCGCACCGAGGGCAGGCGCGCGCCGGGTCCATCCTGGCGTGCGGCGATGCGCGTGCGCACGGCATGGATGACGCTGTCGATACGGCTGGGGGATCGGGACATGGCGGCGACTGTGTGGGAAGTGTGACCAGTACAGTTACTTGCGACTGTACTGGATTGTAGCTGGGTGCAGGCGTGCGGCAATGGCCCAATGGCTGCCCGGGCCAGTGGTGCCATCGCAACGGATATCAGCGTGGAACGGTCGGCACGTGGGTGGATCAACGGCTTCATCGGTGTGGTGATCTTTGCAGGCTCGCTGCCCGCCACGCGCCTGGCAGTGCTGGAGCTGGATGCCGGCTTCGTCACCGCCGCGCGCGCCAGCATCGCCGCCGTGCTCGGCCTGGTCCTGCTGCTGGCCCTGCGGCAGCCACGGCCGGCGCGCGCGGACCTGCCCGGCCTGGCGATGGTCAGCCTGGGCGTGGTGGTGGGTTTCCCGTTGCTGACTGCGCTGGCCCTGCGCCACGCGTCGTCGGCCCACACCATCGTCTTCGTCGGCCTGCTGCCGCTCAGCACCGCGCTGTTCGGCGTGCTGCGCGGTGGTGAGCGGCCACGGCCGGCGTTCTGGCTGTTCTCGCTGTTGGGCAGTGCCTGCGTGGTCGGCTACGCGGCACGCAACGGCATCGAGGCCTCGCTGCAGGCCGATCTGCTGATGCTGGCAGCCATCGTGGTCTGCGGACTCGGTTACGCCGAGGGCGGGCGCCTGGCCCGGCATCTGGGCGGCTGGCAGGTGATCAGCTGGGCGCTGCTGCTGGCGTTGCCGGTGATGCTGCCGCTGATGGTGGTGATGCGCCCGGCCTCTTTGGGAGCCATCGGCGCACCGGCCTGGTGGGCACTGGGCTATGTGGCGGTATTCAGCATGCTGGTCGGCTTCCTGTTCTGGTACCGCGGGCTGGCCCAGGGCGGCATTGCGGCCGTCGGCCAGCTGCAGCTGCTGCAGCCGTTCTTCGGCCTGGCGCTGGCGGCGCTGCTGCTGCATGAAACGGTCAGCGCCGGCATGCTGCTGGTGACCCTGGCGGCGGTGGCCTGCGTGGCGGGAGCGCGCCGCTTCAGTCGATGACCGCGGCGGTCCCGTGGCACGCTGTGTGTCGGCCCGCGATGTCGCGTTTGGCCCGCCATGGGCAATAATGCGATCTCTACCAGGGCATGGATCGCGATGTAGATGACGGTTTCCGGATCGCCTGCCGACGATGGCGTCACCACGCTGCTGAAGCGCTGGAGCACGGGCAACGATCTGTCCGCGCGCGACCGCCTGCTGCAGATGCTGTACGCACAGCTGCGTGGCATGGCCGCGGTGCGACTGAGCGGTGATTCGCCCGGCCTGCTGCAGCCGACCATGCTGGTGAACGAGGCGCTGATGCGCATGCTCGACCCCGGTACGGCCTACAACGATCGCGTGCACTTCCTGGCCCTGGCGGCGCTGAAGATGCGCAGCGTCATGGTCGACCATGCACGTGCGATGGGTGCGGCCAAGCGTGGCGGCGACCAGCTGCATCTCACTCTGGAACACGCGGACCGCGAAGGCGTGGACGACCAGGATGCCGTGGACGTGCTGGCCCTCGATGCGGCACTGCTGGCCTTGGCCGATGTCGATGCACGCGCCAGTTCCACGGTCGAGTGGATGTACTTCGGCGGCATGCGCCGCGAGGAAATCGCCGCGGCACAGGGCGTCTCGGTGCCGACCGTCGATCGCGACCTGCGCTTCGCCAAGGCCTGGCTCAAGCGCCACCTGGGTGGCATGCCGTCACGGGATGACGGTGCATGAACGACGCGGTGGACTGGGGCGCGGTCCGCGCGCTGTTCGATTCGGTCTGCGAACTGCCTGAGCCGCTCTGGGAGAGCGAGCTGCATGCCCTGACCGGCGACCCTGCGCTGGTGCATGAGACGCTGGCCCTGCTGCGCGCGCAGACCCAGGCCCTGGGCGGCATGCAGGCTTCGATCGACAAGGTGCTCGCTTCGCTGGATGCAGATGACATCCAGGTGGGGCAGCTGATCGGGCCGTGGCGGCTGGTACGGCTGCTGGCGGCCGGGGGCATGGGCCGGGTCTTCCTGGCCGAGCGTGCCGACCAGCTGTATCGCCGCCAGGTGGCGATCAAGGTGATGCGCCGCAGCCTGGATCCCGCGCTGGCGGAGCGGCTGCAGGCGGAGAGCCAGATCCTGGCCGACCTGCAGCACCCCAATATCGCCCACCTCTATGACGTGGGCCGTGCGGGCGCCGACCAGCCTTACCTGGTGATGGAATTCATCGACGGGCAGCGCCTGGATGAAGCCTGCCGCTCGCCGGACATCACCCTGACGGGGGTGCTGGGCCTGTTCTGCAAGGTCTGCCGCGCGGTGCAGGCCGCGCACGCGCAGGGCGTGATCCACTGCGACATCAAGCCGGCCAACGTGCTGGTGCGCAGCGATGACGAACCGGTGCTGCTGGACTTCGGCATCTCGCGGTTGATGAGTGATGGCAGCAGCGAGGTGGGCGCCTACGCCACGCCGCGCTACACCAGTCCGGAGCGGCGCTCGGGACGGCCGGCGGCGGTGGCCGATGACATCTACAGCCTCGGGGTGATGCTCGACGAACTGCTGGCGCTGGGTGGTCCGGCCGTGCGCCTGGATGGCGACCTGATGGCCGTGGCCGCGCGCGCCCGCGCCCCGGTCGCCGCCGATCGCTACGCATCGGTGGATGCGCTGGCCGAAGACGTGATCCGTTTCCAGCAGCATCGCCCGGTGCGTGCGCTGCGCCCCAGCCGCGTGCGGCGCGCACGCCTGTTCGTGCGCCGGCAATGGCGGGCCTGCGCCGTGGCAGCCTGTGCGCTGCTGATGGCGGTGGGTTTCGTGCAGCGCATCGGCGATGCCCGCGCCCGCGCCGAAGAGAACGCGGCGGCCGCCTCCGGCATCGCCGATCTGCTGGTGGCAGCGTTCGATTCGGCGGAGCCGGGCATCCGCGGTGACCGCCCGATGACGGCGCGCGAGGTCCTCGATCTCGGTGCGCTGCGGATCGACCAGGACATGTCCGCCTCGCCGCTGGTGCGTGCGCGGCTGCAGGCCGCACTCGGCCGCGCCTACCGCAACCTGGGCCAGCCGCGCGAAGCCGGCGCGCTGCTGCAGAGCGCCGTGCTTGGCCTGCGTGACGCCGCTGCGCCACCGCACGAGATTGCCGCGGCTGAGGCGGCCCGCGCCCTGCTGCAGGTGGAGGACGGCCAGCAGGATGCCGCGCTGCAGGGAGCACGCCGCGGGCTGGCGCTGCTGGAGGACGACGATGACCCCGGCGTGCGCATCGACCTGCTCAATGCCGTGGGGCGCGCCCACGCCAGCCGCGAGGATTTCGATGAAGCCGCCGCCGCCTATGCGGAGGCGCTGGCGCTCGCCCGTCACGGCACCGGCGTGGCAGCCGACGCTGGCCTGATGACCACGCTGTCCAACCTGGGCACGCTGTACCGGTCGCAGGGCAAGCTGCCGCTGTCCGAGCAGACGCTGCGCGAAGCCGCCGCCATCGGTGGCGATGCGTCGCCCCTGCACGGGCCGGCCCGCCTGCGCGTGCTGCGCTCGCTGGTCTACACGCTGCTGGCGCAGGGGCGTGCCGACGAGGCGATGCGCCTGGCCGAAGAGACCTTCGCCATCACCCGCCAGCTGTTCGGCACCGGCAGCAGCTACACGGCTGCGGCCGAAGCAGCGCTGGCCGGCCAGTACCTCGATCTGGGCCGCTACAGCGAATCGCAGCAGCATTTCGATGCGGCCATCGCCACCAGCGTCCGCGTGGACGGTGCCGACAGCCTGGCCTACGCCGGCATGATCTACGGCCGGGCCATCATGGAGGAGGCGCGCGGTGACCTCGCCACGGCCGAGCGGGGGTACCGGCAGACGCTGGCCCTGCACCAGCGCCTGCTGGGCAACCAGCATCCGCGCAGCCTGGACGTGCAGATGGTGCTGGCACGGCTGCTGATGCGTGCCGACCGCACCGACGATGCCGAGCCGCTGCTGCGCGAAGTGGGCGAGGTGTGGCGGAGGACCCTGGCGGCAGATTCACAGCAGCTGGTGACGCTGGAACTGGTGGAACTGGAGTGGCTGACCCGCGCCGGTCGCATCGCCGAAGCGCGCGAAGCGCTGGCCGCGTTCGATCGCCGCAATCCCTCGCCGGTGCCGAGCCTGGCGCTGCGCCAGCAGATGCAGGCCGCGCTGCTGGCCCAGCGCGGTGGCGACAGTGATGCCGCCGCGCGCTGGGCGACGGTGGTGGCTACCTTCGAGAGTTTCTACGGCGCCGATTCGACGGCAACGGCGAAGTGGCGCATTCCCTACGCGGAGAGCCTGCTGCAGGCGGGCGATGCGGCAGCGGCAACGGCCCAGCTGCAGCGCGCCCGTCCGCAGCTGGTCGGTCTTTCGCCGCATTCAGAGTTCCTGCTGCGCGCGGCGGCCCTGGACGCGCAGCTGGGCAACGCGAAGGTGGCCGGGGCGCGATAGGTTGCATGCGGTTTCTCCGATTGTTCCATGACAGGCATACGCACTGCAGGGACAACAGGGGAAACGCAACATGCACGAAGATCAACCGGTCCACCGCCCGGAAAAGCGGAACAGCGGGCTGCTGCACCGATTTGCCAAGGCCTACGGCAAGGCACGGGAATGGCACTGCTCGCGCCTGCGTGCATCAGTGGTCGGGGTGCGCTTTGCGGTATGGGGGGACAGCGGGCGCTTCACCTCGCATGGAGGATGGCGCATTTCGCGCATCAGCCGCAGCGATTGGGATGCCTGAAGCCATGGGCGATACGCAGCGGCTATCGTGCGCGGGGGAAATCGGTATTGGCCGTAGCGTGGGGGCATCGCCCATGCTGCGGCGGATGAAACCTTCCCCCATTTCCTTTGCAGGCCAGGTCGGCCTGGTGACCGGCGCGGCCGGTGGTCTCGGCCTGGCCTACAGCCGTTTGATGGCCCAGCGCGGCGCGCACGTGGTGATGCATGACGTGGGTGCCGGCCTGGATGGTCGCGGCAGCGACGCCAGCCGCATCGGCGACGCGGTGGCTGCACTGCAGGCACAAGGCCTGTCGGTAGAAGCGGCCTCGGGCGCGATCGACGAGCGTGCGTGCTGCCACGCACTGGTCCGCGACGTGCTGCAGCGGCACGGCCGCATCGATTTCATCGTGCACAACGCTGGCTGGGTGGCGTACGAACTGCTCGAGGCAGTGGATGACGATGCGCTGGAGCAGATGCTGCGCGTGGCAGCCAAGACGCCGCTGTGGCTGGCCCAGGCCGCCTGGCCAGCGATGCGCGAGGCCGGTGGTGGTCGCATCGTGGTGACCACCTCCGACCGCGCGCTGTACCCGCAGTACGCGCAGAAGGGCCTGGCCGGTTACGCGATGGCGAAGATGGCCGCGCTGGGGCTGGCCAACGTGCTGGCGCTGGAGGGCGCCGAGCACGGCATCGTGGTCAATGCGGTTTCGCCGGTGGCCAAGACCCGCATGTGGGGCATCGATGGCGAACCCGACGAACTGCACCCGGACGCGGTGGCCAACGGCGTAGCGTTCCTCGCATCGACGCGCTGTCGCGAAGGCGGCTGGGTGCTGCGTGCGAGCAACGGGCAGTTCCATGCGTTGCGCCTGCAGGAAGCCGAACACGTGGGTTACCCGCGCGACCTGCGTGCGGTCGTCGCGGACAGCATCGAATCGGTGGCCCTGCAGTGGCCGGTGATCGCCCGGCCGAGTGTCGACGCACGCGGCTGAGCGCGTACCCTAGGCAGCCCCCCCGCTGCCTGTGTCGACATGATCGATCTGCGCCTGCTCCGCCAGTTCGTGGCGGTGGCCGAAGAACTGCATTTCCATCGCGCCGCCGCGCGCCTGCACATGTCGCAGCCACCGCTGACGGCGGCGATGCGGCGGCTGGAAGATGAGGTCGGTACCCGCCTGATCGTGCGCGGCAACCGCACGCTGGGGCTGACCGCCGCCGGGCAGACCCTGCTGGTGGAAGCGCGTGCCACGCTACAGCAGGCCGGTCAGGCCCTGCAGCGCACCCGCGAAGCGGCGGCCGGGCAGATCGGCAGCCTGCGCGTGGGTTATGTGGGCAGCGCCCTGTACGGTCGGCTGCCGGATCTGATCCGCCGGTTCCGCCAGGCATTTCCGCAGGTGCAGCTGCACCTGCAGGAGGCCACCTCGCGGCAGCAGCAGCAATGGCTGCGCGAGGAGCGCATCGACCTCGGCGTGTTGATCCCGCCCATTCCATCCACCGAACTGGCGTTGCAGAGCTTCGACCACGATCGCCTGGCCATCGCCTTGCCGCGCAGCCACGCTTTGGCCGCATGCGAGCCGCTCAGCGTGGCGATGCTGGTGGACGAACCCTTCGTGTCCTGGCCGGCAGGCGAGGGCATCGGCTTCCATGCGCAGGTGCTGGGCCTGTGTACCTCGGCTGGATTCACCCCGCGCGTGGTGCAGGAAGCGCAGGGCATGCATGCGGTGCTGTCGCTGGTGGCGGTGGACGCGGGCGTGGCGATCGTGCCGGCCAGCATGGCCAGCTTCCGTCCGCAGGAAGTGGTGTACCGCGTGATCGATGGCGCCGAGGCTGGTTTCGAACTGCAGTTCTGCACACGGCCAGGCGCGGCGGGGCCGGTGCTGCAGCACTTCCTGGCGATGGCTGCCGGGCCGGATCTGTCGTGATCGACATCGTGGCATGCGTTCGCCGGCCACGCAGCACCTGGTACGCGGGCTGCAGCACGCTGCTGCGCCGCTGTGCGTGCTCCGCAGGGCAAGGGTTTCAGGGCAGCGGGATGACGATCCGTAGATTCCTGATCGGTGCCTGCGGGTAAGCCCTACAGCCAGCGTCGGTGCAGGCGGTCAGCATCCCTTCGCCGGCTGTCATGGCTGGCTGGGATTGGCGTCCCACAAACAACTCTGGCGCGTGTCCGGAAAGATGTCCAAGGAGGGCGTTTTCCGGATGACGCGGCCCGCTGGTCCGTGGTGGGTGATGCGTGGGGATCACCGCGATCCGCCGGTCCGCTCCAGAGTTTTCCGGTACGCCAACCCGCATCGCCCGCCGCCCATCCACGGCATTGCGTGGATGTGAGCGCTGCAGCTCTGTGCAGGCAGAGCGCACCTCATCTGGGGAGTGGCGGCGGGTGATGCATTTATCGCGGGTGTGGCGGTTGGTTCTGGACTAAGGCAACAGGTCGCGCGTCATGCGGAAGACATCGGTGACCACGTACAGGCCGGAGTGCCGCGCAAGGTGCGCGCTGTCCGGCCCCTGCGCGATGCCGCTGGCCAGCAGGCGGAACTGGTGGGCGGGGTCGGGCTGGTACTGCAGGCGGTACAGCGCGTAACGGTCCAGGTATTCGCAGCCGTCGTTGAGCTGCTTGCCACGGGCGATGACGCCCTGCAGGTGTTCCCATGCCAGCGGCGTGTCCTGCACGATGTCGTAGAACTCGACGATGGGCGCGCCCTGGCTGACCTCCAGTACGTGGAAGGCATGGTGGCGGTCGCCCACCTGCATGCCGACCACGTCACCGGCGCGCCACGCGGTGTGCGCTTTCGCATGCGAGGGGCGGCGTGCCGGCATCAACGCGGGGCTGCGCAGCAGTGCCTCGATATCCGCGCGGCGACGGTGAAATACGTCATTCAGCGCCACGGCGGCATTCAAGGCGGCGATCGCCGCAACCGCTGCGTCGGTCAGTTCCGCATCGGCAAAGCCCTGGCGATGCAGGCACACCGCCAGCGCCAACGCGGTCTTGTGGACATACAGCGGCGCGACCTCGGCCGGATCGGCCTGCAGGATGCAGTTCCAGCGCAGCAGTACGTTTTCGATCACCTCTGCACCGATCTTCGCAGGTTCGCGCTCGGCCGCTTCAGGGGGGAGTCGCGCCCAGAGCGCGCAGCGCTTGACGTCGCCGTCGATGGCCTCGACCAGCCCGGCGGCGGCGAGCAGTTTCAGTACGTCCAGGTGTTTGATCGCCATGTACGCGGCCGCTTCCGATAGGGCCGCCCAGTCTATCGAGCGTCGAACAGGTGTTCGACCATGTAGTCGATGAACACCCGCAGGCGCGCGCTGGGCTGGCGATTGCCGGGCCACAGCAGCGAAAACTGGCCCTGCTGGTGTGGCAGCGCGGGCAGCACATCCTGCAGGCGACCATCGGCGAGCGCGTCGGCCGCAAGGAAGTCAGGCATCCAGCCGGCGCCCATGCCGCCGATGGTGGCCGACAGCATCGCCTCCATGTTGTTGCAGGTCATGCTGGTGGCCATGTCGGCGGCGGCGTCGCCGTGGTGGCCGGGCAGGGACCACGGCTGCAGCTTGCCGCTGCTGGGAAAGCGGAAGCGCACCGCCGCCAGCCGCTGCAGGTCCGCCTGCTGCTGCGGCATGCCGCATGCCTGCAGGTACTGCGGCGACGCACACACCATGAAACGGAACGTGCCCAGCTGGCGTGCCATCAGGCTGGAGTCGGCCAGCTCGCCGCTGCGGATCACCGCATCCAGTCCTTCGTTGACCACATCCACCAGCCGGTCGTTGAAATCCAGTTCCAGCTGCACCTGCGGATAACGCTGCTGGAAGCCGGGCAGCACCGGCACAAGGAAGCGGTAGCCGATGGTCGGCAGGCCGATGCGCAGTACCCCGCGCGGTGCATGCTGCCGATGGGCGAGATCGGCCTGGGCCTCGGACAGCTCATCCAGTGCACGGCGGCAGCGCTGCAGCAGCAGTTCGCCTTCGTCGGTCAGGTGCAGGCGTCGGGTGGTGCGATGGAACAGGCGCGTGCCGAGGTCCTGTTCCAGCCGGGCGATGCGCTTGCCGACCGCCGAAGCCGTGAGGCCGAGCACGCGGGCGGCGCCGACGATGCTGCCGGCTTCGGCAGTGCGGACAAAAGCGAGCAGGGCGGAAATCGAGTCCATCCTGGGATCATTGCGGAATGTATGGACGCAATCAACATCCTCACAGCGTGTTTTTCCAAGGCTGACGCACATTCATCATCACGGCCCTTCGTAAAAGGAGGACCGCATGGCCCCCCGTTGTGCCCAGGATTCCCTCGCCGCTGGACGCGGTGCGCTGCTCGCCGTGTGCCTGGCCGCGCTTGCGCTGCCGCTGGCCTTTTCCGCAGGTGCGGTGGTCGTCCCGTCGCTGCAGCCGGGGCAGGGCGTGTCGCCGCTGGCGCTGGCCTGGGTGACCAATGCCTTCATGCTGACCTTTGGCGGCCTGCTGCTGGCGGCCGGTGCGCTGGCCGACCGGCTCGGCCGGCGTCGCGTGTTCCTGGCCGGAACCGCCGGCTTCGCCGCCACCACCGCCTGCGTCTGCCTGGCGCCTGACCTGGTATGGCTGGATATCGCGCGCGGCCTGCAGGGCGTGGCCGCCGCTGCCGCGCTGGCCGCGGGCACCGCAGCATTGGCGCACGCCTGGCAGGGGCCGGGCCGTGCACGCGCGTTCGCCCTGCTCGGCACCACCTTCGGGGCCGGCCTTGCGCTGGGACCGCTGCTGGCCGGTGCCCTGCTGCAGCTGGCCGGCTGGCGCAGCGTGTTCGCCACCAGCGGCGTGCTGGCCCTGCTGGCCTGCGCGCTGGGCGCGCGCGTACTGCGCGAAAGCCGTGGCAACCGCGTGCGCCTGGATGTGGCGGGCATGCTGGTGTTCAGCCTGATGCTGGCCAGCCTGACCCTGGCGCTGCTGTGGCTGGGCGAGTACGGCATCGGCATGCCGCGCGTGCAGATCGCGTTCCTCGCCTGCGTCGTGCTGGCGTCGCTGTTCGTCTGGATCGAGCGCCGGCAGGCAGCGCCGCTGCTTGATCTCTCGCTGTTCTCGCAGCGCGCCTTTGTCGGCGTGCAGCTGCTGCCGGTGGCAACCTGCTTCGGCTACGTGGTGCTGCTGGTGGTGCTGCCGCTGCAGCTGCTGGGCGTGCACGGGCAGGGCACGGGCATCGTCGGCCTGCAGATGCTGGCGCTGTCGGCGCCGTTGCTGGTGCTGCCGATGCTGGCCGCGCGCTGGGCGCAGCACGTCGGCAGCACGCTGCTGTGCACGCTGGGCCTGCTGCTGTGCGCGCAGGGCCTGTGGTGGTTGTCGCGGCATGCCGCCACGCCGGTGCCGGTGCTGTGGATTCGCCCGTTGCTGCTGATCGGTGCGGGCGCGGCGCTGCCGTGGGGCCTGATGGACGGCCTGTCGGTCAGCGTGGTGCCGGTGCAGCGTGCGGGCATGGCCGCCGGCATGTTCGGCACCGTGCGCGTGGCCGGCGAAGGCATTGCCCTGGCGGCGGTGACCGCGCTGCTGGCGGCGCTGATCGGACGCCACCTGCCGCTGGCATGGCCGGAGGCCACGGCATCGGCATCGATGTACCTGGTGACCGGTGATCTGGAAACCGCGCAGGCATTGCTGCCGCACGCCACGGTGGCCGAACTGAAGCAGGCCAGTGGCGAGGCGCTGGCCACCCTGTTGCGCGTGTTGTCCGCGCTGACCGTTGCCTGCGCGCTGCTGCTGCAGCTGCTGCTGGGGCGTAGTGCCCCGTCGCATGAAGGCGTGGCCGACACGGTGTAAGAAGCGCTGGGTGTCATCGCGGTGTAGGCAAGGACTCACGCGGCCTATGCCGTTGCACGCCTAGAGTCGGTCATCCCCGTCCCCCACGGAGACCTGCCATGTGGCTGCTTGATCATCTCTGGCCCAGCCGCCGCCCGTTGCCGCCGCCGATGGCCCTCGAACCGCCATTGCCACCGCGCAGGCCGTGGCTGAAGCGCCCTGCACGGGCCGGGCGCAGCGGCATGGCGCCGTGGCAGAAGGTCGCCCCGGCCACGCGCCGCACGCGCCACTAGGTCGTGCGGTCGGCGGGGTGGTTGACCCCGTCATTGACCGGGATGATGCCCAGCGCAAAGGGATCGATGCCTTCCAAGCAGGCGACGTTGTAGCCGTACTGGTCCGGGTTGGAGCGGCGCCGGTGATGGGTGTAGATGCCGCAGACACCGCAGAAGTAATGCTCCGCCACGTGGGTGTTGAACTGGTACAGGCGCAGCTGGTCCTGGCCGCGCACCACCTGCAGCCCCTCGCGGGTGACGCTGGCGGCGATGGCGCCGCGGCGTCGGCACATCGAACAGTCGCAGCGGCGCGGGTCGACGATGCCCTCGGGCAGATCCAGCAGCAGCTCCACTGCGCCGCAATGGCAGGTGGCACGGTGCCGGGGCTGCACGGCCACGCCGGCTACGGAGGTGATTCCCATCGCTGTTCCCCGCTGTGGTGACCCGGCCAGTATGCGCTGACAGGCCGGCCCGTGCCCGTTGCTGAATGGGCCGGTGATGCCAGCGTCAGCCAGCTTGTGGCTAACTATGCCGCCCCCCGTACGCGACAGGATGCCCGTGAGAGCCGCAGGACGTTGGATGACAGGATGTGCCATGGCGCTGCTGGCGCTGTGGGTGGCCGGTTTGTTCGCCTACCAGCTGCCCGGGCCGGGCTGGCTGTCGGCGGGCGTGGCCGTGCTCTGGCTGCTGGCGGCGCTGTGGACGGCGTTGATGGTGGCGCGCGGGAAAGGCACGAAGCGCTGGACCGGCTTCTACGTGGCGTCGGTGGCACTGGCGGGCCTGTGGTGGCTTCTGCTGACCCCGCGCCAGGACCGCGACTGGGCCGACGACGTGGCCCAGCGCCTGCACGTTGAATCCTTTGATGGCCGCCACGTGGTACTGGACAACGTGCGCGACTTCACCTGGCGCACGGAAACCGACCATGACGCGCGCTGGGTGCGCCGCGAATACGACCTGGACCAGCTGCGCTCGGCCGATCTGGTGTTGTCGTACTGGATGGGCCCGGCCATCGCCCACACCCTGGTGTCGTTCGGTTTCGACGATGGCCGCCACCTGGTGTTCTCGCTGGAGATCCGCAAGGAGCAGGGCGAATCGTTCTCGGCGCTGGGTGGCTTCTTCCGTCGCTTCGAGATGACCCTGGTTGCCTCGGAAGAGACCGACATCCTGCGCACGCGCACCAATGCCCGTGGCGAGGACGTCTACCTGTACCGCCTGCATGGGCTGGACCGCGGCCAGCTGAAGGCGCTGTTCGCCGCCTACCTCGATGAGGCCAAGCAGCTGGACGCAGCGCCGGCGTTCTACAACACGGCCACCAGCAACTGCACCACGATCGTCTTCGATCTGGCCCGGCATATCGCCCCCGGCCTGCCGCTGGACTATCGCCTGCTGCTGTCCGGCTACCTGGCTGAGTACGCACAGGAGGTGGGGGCGCTGATGCCCGG
The DNA here is from genome assembly GCF_016624625.1 of Stenotrophomonas sp. S41. Taxonomy (NCBI): domain Bacteria; kingdom Pseudomonadati; phylum Pseudomonadota; class Gammaproteobacteria; order Lysobacterales; family Lysobacteraceae; genus Stenotrophomonas; species Stenotrophomonas sp. S41. The sequence continues at coordinate 36,423 of NZ_JACVTV010000007.1, forward strand.
CGTGCCGTATGCCGAGCTGCACGCCAAGGGCCGCATCACCGAGCGCGCGCTGCACATGGCCGCGGGCGAGAACTATTCCACCGTGATCCGCCGCGGCATTCCCGGCACCGAGCAGGACCCGCAGCAATGACCCTCGATTTCCCGATCCGCTGGCAGCGCGTGCTGCCGGCGCTGCTGGCTGCGTTCGTCCTGCTGGGTGGCAGCGGCTGCGCCATGGTTACCGTCAAGCAGGTGGCGTCCAGCGATTCGCTGGTGAACAAGCGCGCCGACGTGCTCAATACCGGCAAGCTCAGCCCGGCCTCGCGCGAGACGCTCAGTGCCGCCGGCCTGGACGAATCGCAGTGCGAAAAGGACTTCCTGGTCTGCCGCAGCACGCTGCTGATGACCGATGACCTGAATGTCGAGCAGCGGCTGTCGACCCTGTCCGAACTGTGGGTGAAGGCTGCGCTGGCACTGACCCCGAAGAAGCACGCCGCCGGCGAGCCGCCGATGAGCGATGCCGCACTCGATGCCTGGCTGGAAGCCGCGCGCTACGGCTATGCCTACCTGTTCTTCAGCGGTCGCTCGCCCTCGGACCGTGCGTTCGAGGACCGGCAGACGCAGGTGCGCGATTACTACAACTACGCGGCGGAAAAGGCCGCCGTGGTGCTGTTCGCGCGTGCGCGGGCGGCGGCGCTGGCCGGCGAGGATTACACCCGGCCGATGTCCGCCGGCAGCTGGACGCTGGCCGCCAACTACGAGCAGCTGGCGCTGAAGAGCATTCCTTCGCAGCTGGTGCCGGCCGGTTCGGTCAGCTTCGTCGGCCTGCGCAGCACCTACCGTCGCGATGGTTTCGGTGCCGAACTGGTGATGGTGATGGACCCGCCGAAACTGGTGGTGCCGGTGGTGGCCGCCGACGGACCCAAGGCTGAGACCCCACCGGACGAAGATGACGGCGCGCGCGGTCGCCGCCATCGGCATGACGACAGCGTGCCCGAGTTCAGCGAGATGTCCTCGGTCAATGTCACCGCGCTGCTGCGCTTCGAGGGCGACAGCCTGGACGATGTGATGCGCACGCGGCGGGTCGAACTGGATGCTTATTCGCCGGAAGCCACCGAGCGCATCACCCTGCATGGCGAACAGGTGCCGCTGGCCGGCAACTTCACCGCGGCCTATGGCCTGTGGCTGGCGCAGAGTGGCTTCGCCACGCAGTCGCTGCGCACGCTGTTTGGCCTGAGCGAGGGCATCGGCGAGCCGCACATCTACCTGATGCAGCCGTGGGACCCGAACCGCCGCATCATCTTCATGCTGCACGGCCTGGCCAGCAGCCCGGAGGCCTGGGTGAACCTGGCCAACGAGATCATGGGCGACCCCGAGCTCCGCCGGCAGTTCCAGGTGTGGCAGGTCTATTACCCGACCAACGCGCCCATCGCGCTGAACCGCTACGAGATCGCAAACGCCTTCAATGACACGTTGCAGCACTTCGACCCCAGCGGGAACACGCGCGCGTCGAAGGACATGGTCTACATCGGCCACAGCATGGGTGGCGTGCTGGCGCGGCTGCTGGTCAGCGATTCCGGTGATGTGCTGTGGAACGACCTGCTGGCCAACTACGACCTGAAGGGCGAGCGCCTGAAGCGCGTGCAGGGCAAGCTGGGGCCGCTGCTGCATTTCAAGGCGCAGCCGAACGTGGAGCGCGCGATCTTCATCGCCGCTCCGCACCAGGGCACCGACATCGCCGGCAACAAGGTCGGCCGCCTGATCGGCCGGCTGGTGCGCCTGCCGCTGACCATCCTGGGCAAGTTCGAGGATGTGTTCCTGGCGCTGGCGCAGGCCGAGCAGCAGGTCGATGGTACCGCCAAGCCGAAGATCCCCAACAGCATCGACAACCTCAAGGCCAGCGATCCGTTCGTGAAGGCCGCCGCGCAGCTGCCGATCGAGCCGGGGCTGAAGTACCACTCGATCATCGCCCAGCGCAAACCGGAACTGCCGCTGGAGAAATCCGACGATGGCCTGGTGCCGTACTGGAGCGCGCACCTGCCGGGCGCGCAGTCGGAGAAAGTGATCATCTCCGGGCACAGCGTGCAGGAAAGCCCGCAGGCGGTGCTGGAAGTGCGGCGCATCCTGCACCGTGACATCGATGAGGTGGCGACCGGTAACCGGCCGTGACATGCGGGGGTCGGAGCCGTTTTCTGCGAAAGCGGAGCAGACCCCGGGGTCAGATCCCTTTCCGCAGGAAAGGGCTCTGACCCCAAACAGCGACTACACCCGCCGCGCGACCACCGCGCCCAGCACCGCCAGCCCCACCGTGATCGCCAGGCACAGCACGTAACCGGTGTGCGGCGCCTGCTCGATGAACAGCGCGAACAACGCACCCGACAACGCAAGCGCGGTAGCCACGCACAGCGCCTCGCTCAACTGCAGGGCCGAACTGTTGCGGCCCTGTTCCTGCGGCGCGGACAGCGACAGCGTCAGCACCGACAGGCTGGCGTAGATCATGCCCATGCCGAAACCGGTGACCGTCCAGCCGAGCAGCGCGACCGGCAGCGGCACCGCGTTGAACAGCACCGCCAGGGTGGCGGTGATGCCGATGGTCATCAGTACCGTGCCCACGCGCAGCAGCTGCTGCCGCGACCAGCCGCGCTGCTGGTGGCCCTGCAGCCATGAGCCACTGAACCAGCCCAGCGCGCCCAGGCTGAGCACGGCGCCGGCCCAGCTCGGCGACAGCCCGCGCTCGCGCTGCAGCAGCAGTGGCAGGTAGGCCTCGCAGGCGAAGAACGCCGCGGCGGCCACGCCACGCAACGCGATCACGCTGGGCAAGCCGCGGCGCAGGCGCAGCGTGCCCGGCGGCAACAGGCGGTGCCCGCACAGCAGCAGCCCGACCACGGCCACGCCCATGCAGGCCAGCGCCGGCACGCCCTGCTGCTGGCCACCGAAATACAGCAGCAGCGCGGCCAGCGATGCACCGATGGCCCAGCGCACGACATCGCCGCTGTTGTCCTCGTCGCGGGCTTCAACGGGCGCCTGCCGCGCCAGCGCCGGGCGCAGCATCAACGCCGCCGGAATCGCCAGCAGTGGCACGATCAGGAACACCCAGCGCCAGCCCAGGTGCTGCACGATCAGGCCGCTCAGCGCCGGCCCGACCATCGACGGCACCACCCAGCCGGCTGAAAACGCAGCGAAGACCTTCGGCCGCAGCCCCTCGGGATAGTTGCGGCCGACCATCACGTACAGCGCCACCGAGATCGCGCCGCTGCCCAGGCCCTGCAGCAGGCGCCCTGCGACCAGCGTGCCCATGCGCGTGGCCAGGCCGGCCAGCAGCAGGCCCAGCACGAAGCAGGCCAGGCCCCACCACAGCGGTCGCGCCGGGCCGCTGCGGTCGGTCCAGCGCCCGGCCACGGTCATGCCGACCACGCTGGTGGCGAGGGTGCCGCCGAAGGCCAGCGCGTACAGGCGCAGGCCATCCAGTGCCTCGGCCACGGTGGGCATCGCCGCGGCCACGGCCAGTGCTTCGAAGGCGAGCAGGGCGACCAGCACGACCATGCCGATGGTGGTGCTGCGGTGGGCAGGCGAAAGGATGGAATCGGGTGCGGACGTGGCCGTCGCTGGTGCTGCGGTGGGGGTGTTCATGCGGGGGAAGATGCTCGGGCCGCGCTTGTCATCCGGCGGCGAAGGACGCAGCATGACACCTGAACCATGGTTGAGGTCAAGCAATGCAGGAAGCGGAACTGAGCGTGGGTGAAGTGGCCCGTCGCAGCGGCGTTGCGGTATCGGCGCTGCACTTCTACGAGCGCAAGGGCCTGATCAGCAGCCTGCGCACGGCGGGCAACCAGCGCCGCTATGCGCGCGACGTACTGCGCCGCCTGGCGGTGATCCGCGTTGCGCAGCGCGTGGGCATGCCACTGGAAGCGGTGGCCCGCGCATTCGAGACCCTGCCGCAGGGCCGCGCGCCGACCAAGGTCGACTGGGCGCGGCTGTCCGCGCGCTGGCAGCAGGAACTGGAAGAGCGCATCCACATGCTGCAGCTGCTGCGCGATGAACTGACCGGCTGCATCGGCTGCGGCTGCCTGTCACTGAAGCGCTGCCGCCTGGCCAACCCCGACGACGTGCTCGGCGAACGCGGCGACGGCCCCATGCGCTGGGGCTGAGCCGCCTCCGGTAGCGCCGGGCCATGCCCGGCGTCGGTTGCCGCAGTTACCAGACGGTGAGGGTCTCGCCGCTCTGGATGCCTTCCACGGCACGCTGGAAGGCCAGTGCCGCACGCTGCGCGGGTACGGCTTCGAAGCCGGGGAAGTAGGGACCGTAGGACGCCAGCGATTCGGCCAGCACGTTCGGGCTGACCGCGTTGATGCGCAGGCCGCGCGGCAGCAGTTCGAGCGCGGCGGCGCGCACGAAGCCTTCCAGTGCCTGGTTCACCGCGGTGGCGTTGACGCCGTCGCGGATCGGCTGCGCGCTGATGATGCCGGTGGTGAGGGTGATCGAGCCGCCCGGGGTCAGGTGATGTTGCGCCGCCAGCGCCAACCGCACCTGGCCGAGCAGCTTGTCCTGCAGGCCGCTGTTGAACTGCGCGGCGGTCATCGTCTGCAGTGGCCCGAAATGCACGTTGCCGGTGGTCGAGATCACCGCATCGACCGGGCCGGTCTGGGCGAACAGGGCCGCGACGCTGTCATCGTCGGCCAGGTCGACGCGCAGCGCGCCGCTGCGGCGGCCGGCGGCAAGGATCTCGTGGTTCTGGCCAAGGTGGCGGGCGACCGCCTGGCCGAGGGTGCCGCTGGCACCGACAAGCAGGATCTTCATCGTGGCGTCCTCTTGGGGAAGAACTGCAGTCTGCGCCGCCGGATATGGGTTTGGTAAGCGGCGTATGATTCGCATATTCCTAACCAAGGGTTAGCAATGGATACCTTGCGCTGCATGCAGGCCTTCGTGGCCGTGGCCGAGCACGGCAGCTTCGCGGCGGCCGCCGTGCAGCTGCAGGTGTCGGCGGTGATGGTCGGCAAATACATCCAGCAGCTGGAAGCGCATCTGGGCACCGCGCTGCTGCAGCGGAACACCCGCCACCAGCGGCTGACCGAGGCGGGCGCGGCCTATCTGGCCGGTTGCCGGCAGGTGCTGGAGCAGGTGCAGCAGGCCGAGGCCGATGTGGCCGGGCTGCAGCGGCAGCCGCAGGGCCTGCTGCGGATCAGTGCGCCCACCACCTGGGGCAGCTGCGTGCTGGCACCGTTGCTGTCGGGCCTGCTGCGCGCGCAGCCACTGTTGAACATTGAACTGGACCTCAGCAACCGCCGGGTGGACCTGATCGAGGACGGTTTCGATGCGGCGATCCGGGTCGGGCCGCTGCCCTCGCAGGAACTGGTGGCGCGCCCGCTGCCGCCGTATGCGATGAGCCTGTGCGCATCGCCGGCCTACCTGCGCCGGCGCGGCACGCCACGCACGCCGGCCGACCTGGCCGGGCATGACTGCCTGAGCCATCTGGCCTGGCGCGGCGGCCATGGCTGGCAGCTGGCCAATGGCGAGCAGGTCGATTGGGATGCCCGGTTGACCAGCAACGATGGCTACGCGCTGCGCGAAGCGGCCGTGGCCGGTGCCGGATTGATCCTGCAGCCGACGGCGCTGCTGGCGGCGGATATCGCGGCCGGGCGCCTGAAGCCGCTGCTGCGCGGGTATGTGCCCGAGCCGCGGCCGATGCATCTGATCTACCTGCCGGACCGGAGGCCACGCCCGCGGCTGCAGTGTTTCGTGGAGTACGTGCTGCAGCACGTGGGGTAGATCGACGCCATGCATCGATCCAAGCGGTCAGTAGATCGACGCCATGCGTCGATGCCGGCGTGTCGGTGCACTGGGAAGGCTCCATCCACGCACGGCGTGGATCTACTGGTGGTCGGGTCAATCATTCGCCGCCGACAACGCCCGCCCACGCTGCTGCGCCGCCTGCAGCGCCTTGGCCACCAGCGCCTCGAAACCATCGGCCTGGAAGCTCTCGATCGCCGCCTGGGTGGTGCCGTTGGGCGAGGTCACCCGGCGCCGCAGTTCGGCCGGGCTCTCACCGGCTTCGTCCAGCATCCGCGATGCGCCCAGCAGGGTCTGCACCACCAGGGCGCGCGCTGCATCGGCCGGCAGGCCCTGGGCAATGCCGGCCGCTTCCATCGCTTCGGCCAGCAGGAACACATAGGCCGGGCCGCTGCCGGACACGGCGGTGACCGAATCCATCAGCGCTTCGTCATCAATCCACACCGTGCGCCCGGCGCTGGCCAGCACGCGATCAGCCTGTGCCTGCTGCTGCGCATCCACCGCCGCCGTGGCATACAGGCCGGTCACGCCGGCGCCGAGCAGGGCAGGGGTGTTGGGCATCGCGCGCACCACCGGCAGCGCACCGCCCAGCCAGCGCTGCAGCTGCGCGCTGGTGATGCCCGCGGCAATCGACACCACCAGCGGCGCCTGCGCCTGGGCCAGCGCCTGCAGCGACTGACAGACCTCGCGCAGCACCTGCGGCTTCACCGCCAACAGCCAGGTCTGGCCCTGCGCGGCGGCCTCGGCGGCCGTTTCGTGGGTCTGCACGCCGAAATCGGCGGCCAGTGCCTCACGCAGCGCGGCCACCGGCTCGGCCACGTGGATCTGCGCCGCCGGCACGCCCTGGCGGACCAGCCCGGCAATGAGGCTGCGGGCCATGTTGCCGCCGCCGATGAAGGTGATCGATTCAACTGTCATGCGGGAGTTCCTTGGTTCAGGCCGGGCGCGGGCGCGCACCGAACAGGGCGGTGCCGATGCGCACCAGGGTGGCACCTTCGGCGATGGCCTCGGCGTAGTCGCTGCTCATGCCCATCGACAGGGTGTCCGCCTGCGGATGGCGCGCGGCCAGCGAGTCAAAAAGTGTGCGCATGCGCACGAAGGCGTCGCGACGGCGCTCGGCTTCCGGCCACGGCGCGGGAATGGCCATCAGCCCGCGCAGGCACAGCGTGGGCTCGGCGCCGATGGCCTCGGCCAGCGCGTCCACGTCCTGCGGCGCACAGCCGTGCTTGCTGGATTCATCGTCGATGTTGACCTGGATGAGCACGTTCAGCGGCGAGCGCCCGGCCGGGCGATGGCGGGCCAGGGCCGCTACCAGCTTGGGCCGGTCCACGCTCTGCACCCAGTCGAAGTGGCTGGCCACGGCCTCGGCCTTGTTCGACTGCAGGTGGCCGATCAGGTGCCATTCCAGTCCCAGCGCCTGCAGCGCCTGCATCTTGGCCAGGGCTTCCTGCACGTAGTTCTCGCCGAAGGCGCGCTGGCCCTGCGCGGCCAGGGCGGCCACGGCCTCGGCCGGCTGGGTCTTGGAAACCGCCAGCAGGCGCGGCGGTGGCCGCCCGGCGGCCTCGGCGGCGTTGTGCAGGTTGCTCAGGATCTCGGGCAGGGCAGTGGCCACGTAACGCGTTCCAGTGTGACAGGAGGCTATACTGCCGCCAGGGGAAAGATCCTTCCAGTCGAAGCCGTTATTGGGGAGTAGCCGCTCATGGATATCGCCGAGCTGTTGGCGTTTTCCGTAAAGAACAAAGCGTCCGACCTGCACCTGTCTGCAGGCCTGCCGCCGATGATCCGCGTGGACGGCGATGTTCGCCGGATCAACATCCCGGCCCTGGACCACAAGCAGGTCCATGCGCTGGTGTACGACATCATGTCCGACAAGCAGCGGCGCGATTACGAGGAATTCCTCGAAGTCGACTTCTCCTTCGAGATTCCGTCGCTGGCGCGCTTCCGTGTCAACGCCTTCAACCAGAACCGCGGCGCCGGTGCGGTGTTCCGTACCATTCCGTCCGAGGTGCTGACCCTGGAGGACCTGGCCTGCCCGCCGCTGTTCCGCGAGGTGATCCAGCAGCCGCAGGGCCTGATCCTGGTGACCGGTCCGACCGGTTCGGGCAAGTCGACCACGCTGGCGGCGATGATCGACTACATCAACAAGAACGAATACGGGCACATCCTCACCGTCGAGGATCCGATCGAATTCGTGCACACCTCGCAGAAGTGCCTGATCAACCAGCGCGAAGTGCACCGCGATACGCACGGCTTCAACGAAGCACTGCGCTCGGCACTGCGTGAGGATCCGGACATCATCCTGGTGGGCGAACTCCGCGACCTGGAAACCATCCGCCTGGCGCTGACCGCTGCGGAAACCGGCCACCTGGTGTTCGGCACGCTGCACACCAGCTCGGCGGCAAAGACCATCGACCGCATCATCGACGTGTTCCCGGCCGGCGAAAAGCCGATGGTGCGCTCGATGCTGTCCGAATCGCTGCGCGCGGTCATTTCGCAGGCGCTGCTGAAGAAGGTCGGCGGCGGCCGTACCGCGGCGTGGGAAATCATGGTCGGCACCCCGGCCATCCGCAACCTGATCCGCGAAGACAAGGTCGCGCAGATGTACTCGGCCATCCAGACCGGCCAGCAGTACGGAATGATGACCCTGGACCAGCACCTGCAGGACCTGGTCAAGCGCAGCCTGATCACCCGCAACCAGGCCCGCGAGTACGCCAAGGACAAGCGTCTGTTCGAGTAAGGCGAGGCAACGGTGGGGCGGTGCGCATGCATGCCGCCGTCCCGCGATGTCCTGTCCACCGACCGATCTCTGGCAAACGCCCATTGGGAGCCCGCCATGAACAGCACCGCCAGTACCGCCAGCAGCATCGATTTCACCTCGTTCCTCAAGCTGATGGCGCACCAGCGCGCCTCGGACCTGTTCATCACCGCAGGCATGCCGCCGGCGATCAAGGTCAACGGCAAGATCTCGCCGATCACGCAGACGCCGCTGACCCCGCAGCAGAGCCGCGACCTGGTCCTCAACGTGATGACCCCGGCGCAGCGCGAGGAATTCGAGAAGACCCACGAGTGCAACTTCGCCATCGGCCTGGCCGGTGTCGGTCGTTTCCGCGTGAGCTGCTTCTACCAGCGCAACCAGGTCGGCATGGTGCTGCGTCGTATTGAAACGCGCATCCCGACCGTGGAAGAACTGAGCCTGCCGCCGATCATCAAGACGCTGGCGATGACCAAGCGCGGCATCATCCTCTTCGTCGGCGCCACCGGCACCGGCAAGTCGACCTCGCTGGCGGCGATGATCGGTTACCGCAACCAGAACTCGACCGGCCACATCATCACCATCGAAGACCCGATCGAGTTCGTGCACAAGCACGAGGGCTGCATCATCACCCAGCGTGAAGTCGGCATCGATACCGACAGCTGGGAAGCCGCCCTGAAGAACACCCTGCGCCAGGCGCCGGACGTGATCATGATCGGTGAGGTGCGTACCCGCGAGGGTATGGATCACGCCATCGCCTTCGCCGAAACCGGCCACCTGGTGCTGTGCACCCTGCATGCCAACAACGCCAACCAGGCGATGGACCGCATCATCAACTTCTTCCCGGAAGACCGCCGCAACCAGCTGCTGATGGATCTGTCGCTGAACCTCAAGGGCGTGGTCGCGCAGCAGCTTGTTCCTTCGCCGGATGGCCGTTCGCGCAAGGTCGCGATGGAGATCCTGCTGGGCACGCCGCTGGTGCAGGACTACATCCGCGACGGCGAGATCCACAAGCTCAAGGAGCTGATGAAGGAGTCCGTCGAGCTGGGCATGAAGACCTTCGACCAGAGCCTGTTCGAGCTGTACCAGGCCGGCGAGATCAGCTACGAGGACGCGCTGCGTTACGCCGATTCGCAGAACGAAGTGCGCCTGCGCATCAAGCTCAGCCAGGGCGGCGATGCGCGCACCCTGTCGCAGGGCCTCGATGGTGTGGAGATTTCCGAAGTTCGTTGATCGCTGCGGGCGCCATCGGGCGCCCGTCACGCCAGGGAGGGCGACATGCGTGCGATGGCAGTGATGATCCTGATGGCGGCCGTGCTGCTGCAGCCGGCCTGCAGCCGGGCGCCGTCGCCGGCCGCAGCGCCTGCGGTTGCGGCCCAGGGCTGCGCGGATCCGCAGGCACAGCAGTGGTATGTGCCCTCGGCCGAGGCGCTGCTGCCGCCCCCTGGGGAACTGCTGCCTTTCCCCGGTTTCCATGCTTTGAGCACGACCAGCTACGTGCGCCAGCTGCGCTGGGTCGAGGGGCTGCCCGAGCCCTCGTTCCGCTGCGGACTCCTGCCTGTGCAGGCCTACCGCTTTGCCTGGATTCCCTCGTTCTTCTCCGGCATCACCGTACGCGCGCAGCGCAATGCGGCGGGCCAGGCGTGGATCATTGCCCGTGCTGGCCCGGGATTGGAGCCGCACCTGCAGCAACCGCCGCCACCGGGTGTCGAAGACCCGGACGCCATACGCTGGTCGTGTCCGCCGCCGCGTGCGTTGAGCGAGCGCGAATGGGCATCCGTCGTTGCCGCGTTCGCTGCGATGCAGGGCGAGGACGAACGGTTCGGTCTGGATGGTTCGACGTGGGCGTTCGAGTCGCTGCGCGACGGCAAGCAGCGTCTGATCACCCGTTGGGAACCGCGTGATCCGACCTTCCGCAACGCCGGGCGACTGATGATGGCGCTGGCCGGATGCACCGACGCCCTGCAGGCGATGGGGTGAGTTGAGCAGCACTGGCGCCGCTCCTGCGCCTCTGCGATAGTCGCGCCGTCACCGCGTTCGCGGGACAGGGGGAGCCGGCACCATGCCGGCGCGACACACAGGGTTGCACATGGAATTGCACGATCCGTACCGGGCGCCGTCGACGACGGCGCCTCCGCCGCTGCCTGCTGCCCAGGGGCCGGTGGACATGACCGCCATCGCCTTCAACAGCGAGGGCCGTCAGCTCACTGCGGCCACCATCGCCGCGGGTTACTCCTCGTCGCTGGTGGTACGCCGCTGGCTCGCTACGATCATCGATTCCGTGGTGTTTGCGCTGGTCTTCCTTGCTCCGGGTGTCCTGCTGCGCGAGACGCTGGCACAGACGGTGATGCCGTTTCTGCTGCTGCTGCTCGTTGCCTATTACCCGGTCATGGAAACCCAGCTGGGTGGCTCGCTGGGCAAGCTGGCCACCGGTACCCGGGTGGTGAACCTGCAGGGCGGCTGGCCCTCGTGGTGGCAGTCCATCATCCGCACGCTGATGCGCCTGGTCGAGGTCAATCCGATGCTGATCGGTGGCATTCCCGCCGGCATCGCCGCACTGGTGTCCAAGCACCACCAGCGCCTGGGCGACATGATGGCCCGCACCTACGTGCTGCATCGCGAGGACATCGACCGCGTGCGCCGGTCATCGCGCGGCATCGCCGCCGCGTGACGGTGCAGACCGCAACGTCCGCCTGAAAGACGCCGGCCGCGCACCGGCACCACCACACCACGCCAGAAGGTTCGCACATGGACATGCACGACCCCTATCGCGCGCCGGCCCCATCGCCGGTGCCTCCGCCGCTGCTGCCTGTGGCAACGCGCAGTTTCGAAGTCTCCACCGCGGCGGCGTACTACTCGCCGTCCACCCTGAAGATCGCCGCGCTGTCGCTGGCGTCGATGGGCCTGTATCCGATGTACTGGTTCTGGCAGAACTGGCGCGCGATCAAGCGCGAGACCGGCGGGACACAGTGGCCGTGGGCGCGCGCGGTGTTCTGCCCGCTCTGGTCGTTCCTTTGCTTCAGTGACCTGCGCGACGTGGCGCAGTCGCGGCGTCGGCAGCTGGCCTTCGCGCCGGCAGTGCTGGGCGTGCTGTTCTTCGTGCTCAACCTCGCCGGTCGCCTGCCCAACGGTGCCGCCCTGATCGCGCTCTTCGGCTTCGTGCCGCTGCTGCCGGTCAACAGCCTGCTGCGGCAGTACCACCATGATGAAAAAGTGGACATGCAGCGCATGGATCGCTTCGGTGTCTGGCACATCCTGTTGACCCTGGCCGGCGGCGCGGTGCTGCTGCTGTCCGTGCTGGGCTACGCGATGGGTAATGTGGATTGATGAAATCCAGTCATGACCGACTGCCATCCAGGTCGTTCAATCCAGCGGGGGTAGGGGCGTATCGTCGTCGTTCCCCCTCTGGAGCTTGACGATGCAGACACGTGAACTCGGCCGCAGTGGCCTGAAGGTTTCCGCCCTTGGCCTGGGCTGCATGGGCCTGAGCCACAGCTATGGCCTGCCGGTCGAGCACGGCCAGGGCATCGCCCTGCTGCATGCCGCCGTCGAGCGCGGCGTGACCTTCTTCGATACCGCCGAAGTCTATGGCCCGTACACCAATGAAGCACTGGTCGGCGAGGCACTGGCGCCGTACCGCGACAAGCTGGTGATCGCCACCAAGTTCGGCTTCAAGGATGCCCGCACCGATACAGGTCTGGACAGCCGCCCGGAGAACATCCGCGCGGTGGCCGAGGCCAGCCTCAAGCGCCTGCGCACCGACCACATCGATCTGTTCTACCAGCACCGCGTGGACCCGAACGTGCCGATCGAGGACGTGGCCGGCACCGTGCGCGACCTGATCGCCGAAGGCAAGGTCGGCCACTTCGGCCTGTCCGAGGCCAGTGCCGCGACGGTGCGCCGTGCGCATGCGGTGCAGCCGGTGGCCGCGGTGCAGAGCGAGTACTCGCTGTGGTGGCGCGAACCGGAGCGCGAACTGCTGCCGACCCTGCAGGAACTGGGCATCGGCTTCGTGCCGTTCAGTCCGCTCGGCCGCGGCTTCCTGACCGGCACCATCACCGCCGATACCACCTTCAGCGACAACGACTTCCGCAACAGCGTGCCGCGTTTCGAAGTGGAAGCGCGCCGTGCGAACCAGGCGCTGGTGGATCGCATCGCCACGATTGCCGCAGCGCGTGGCGCGACCCCGGCGCAGGTGGCACTGGCCTGGCTGCTGGCGCAGGCGCCGTGGATCGTGCCGATTCCGGGCACCACCAAGGTCCATCGCCTGGAAGAGAACCTGGCTGCGACCGAACTGGTGCTGTCCGCGGACGAGCTGCAGCGCATCGCCCAGGTACTGGAAGAAGTGTCGATCGTCGGCGAGCGCTACAACGCGCAGCGCGCGGCCCAGGCCAAGGGCTGATCTGATCTGTGCTGTGGTGGGTGCGGATTGTTGGCGGTGGGTGCGGACCGTTGGTGGTGGGTGCGGACCGTTGGTCCGCACTCCTTGACCCTCACCCCATCGGCCCGCGCAGCGCATCCAGCACCGTGCGCATCGCCACGCTGACGTGGCGGCGCGACGGGTAGTAGGCGTAGTAGCCGTCGAAGGTCGGGCACCAGTCATCCAGTACCGACTGCAGGCGGCCCTGTTCCAGCAGGGCCAGCACCTGGTCCTCGGGCAGCCAGGCCAGGCCGCTGCCGGCCAGCGCGGCCTCGCGGGTCATGCCCATGGTGTTGAAGGTCCACTGGCCGCTGACGCGCACGCTCAGTTCATTGCCGTCCTGGCCGAAATCCCAGGGCATCAGCCCGCCGTGGGTGGGCAGGCGCAGGGTGATGCAGTTGTGCGCCGCCAGCTCCTGTGGGTGCTGAGGCACGGTGTGCTGGCGGAAGTAGCTGGGCGCACCGACCACGCGCATGCGCAGCGGCGGGCTGATCGGCACCGCCACCATGTCGCGGGCCAGGCGTTCGCCGAGGCGGATGCCGATGTCATAGCGTTCGGCAACGATGTCGGCCAGCGCGTAGTCGGCGGTCAGTTCGACGTTCAGATCGGGGTACTGCTGCAGCAGCGGCGCCAGCCGTGGCCAGGCGAGGTATTCGGCGGCGTGGCCGGTGGCGTTGATGCGGATGGTGCCGGCGGGGCGCTCGCGGTATTCGGCCAGCGCGGCCAGTTCGTTCTCGATTTCGGCCAGGCGCGGGGCGAGGGTATCGAGCAGGCGGGCGCCGGCTTCGGTGGTGGACACGCTGCGGGTGGTGCGGGTGAGCAGGCGCACGCCGAGGCGTTCTTCGAGGCCGCGCATGGCGTGGCTGAGGGCGGACTGGGAGACGCCGAGCTGGGCGGCGGCCTTGGTGAAGCTGCCCTGGCGGGCAACGTGGACGAAGGCCTGCAGGTCGTTGAGGTTTTCGCGGGGCATGAGGGGATGATACGGCCGGGCTGCGCCCGGCACCTGCCGAAGCAACGTCAACTTCAAAAGCTGGCTTCCTGTGGGAGGCGGGGTGGCTCAGGTTGCGGGGGACGGCGCAAGTACGTCCATGTAGCCTCGGTCGCGCCATCCATGGCGCTCACGCCCCCGCAACCTGAGCCACCCCGCCTTCGACAATTTCCCGCGATCTGTCGGAACGGCATTCTGCTTTGGTGGGTGCCGACCGTTGGTCGGCACTGGGTCGGACGAGTGGGATGTCGATTTCTGGGTCTGTGGTTCGTCGAATGGATGACTTTCAACGGGAGCTGCACATGAGCACTGACACCAAGCCGAAAGGCCCGGCCTCGTATTTCCCCTCCATCGAGAAGAGCTACGGCCAGCCGATGGCGCACTGGCTGGGCCTGCTGGCGAAGAAGCCGGGCCTGAAACACATGGAACTGGTCAGCTACCTGAAGACCGAGCACGGCCTGGGCCACGGCCACGCCAACGCCCTGGTCGCCCACCACCTGAACGCCCAGCGCTGACCCGCCGCAACCGAGCGAAGCGACCCGCTTCTGCTCTTGCTCTTCTTTTTTCTCTTACGTGGGTGGACGCGCCCGGCCAAGCGCGGCTGTTGCTGCCAACCCGCCCAGCCACGAGGGGCTGCGCCGTTCGCGGGCAACCCAACTGAACGATTTCATCTGCAACTGTCACCCGGATCGTGTCTAATACCGCTCCCCACCTGCGGTCCCCACCCGAATGTCCCTCCAATCCCATGGCCCGGCGCCGTGCGACGACGCTGACGGCCACCTCGTCACCGCCGGTCCGCTGACCCCGCCCCCAGACAGCGCCGGCACCCCCGCCGACGAGAAAGCGCTGCGCCACTCGGTCGCCGAGGACGTGCAGGGCATGGTCCTGGCCACGCTGGTGGCCTCGCTGGGCCTGGCCATCTTCGCCAAGGGCGGGCTGATGATCGGCGGCATGGCCGGCGCGGCCTTCCTGCTGCACTACGCGATGGGCTGGAACTTCGGCCTGGTGTTCGTGCTGGTCAACCTGCCGTTCTACTGGGTGGCCGTGCGCCGCATGGGCTGGGAGTTCACCCTCAAGACCTTCGCCGCGGTCACCGCCTGCGGCGTGCTCACCGACATCCTGCCGCGCTGGGCTGATTTTGCGCATATCGCGCCGCTGTACTCGGCGCTGGTCGGCGGCGCCCTGTCCGGCCTGGGCATCCTGTTCTTCATCCGCCACCGTGCCAGCCTCGGCGGCATCGGCATCCTGGCGGTGTACCTGCAGCGCACCCGCGGCTGGAGCGCCGGCAAGGTGCAGATGTCCTTCGATGCCTGCCTGATGGTGGCCGCGTTCTTCGTGCTGTCGCCGTCGAAGGTGATGTACTCGGCCATCGGCGCAGTGGTGCTCAGCCTGGTGCTGATGTTCAACCATCGCCCCGGCCGTTACATGGGCGTGTAACCGCACATACCGCGTTCGCCGGGCATGGCCCGGCGCTACCGGACCCAACGCGGATGTGCGTCAGCGGCCCGCCGCCTGCACCCACGGCGGGGCCAGCTTCAACAGCTGCGCATGCACCGGGCAATCCTCGGCATGCGCGCCGGGCAGGTAGCCCAGGCTCATCAGGAACTCGCCGGTGATCTCGCCGCCGGTGAAGCGGAACGTCTTCTTGAACAGCTTCACCCAGTCGGCCTTGCTGCGCGGGTGGTGCGCGTCCAGCCACGCGGCGAAGCTGCCATGGCTGGCCCGCAGCTGCTGGATCACCTGTGCGTTGTGGATGGCGGCCAGCACCTTCAGCCGGTTGCGGATGATGCCGGCGTCGGACAGCAGGCGCTCGATGTCCTGCTCGGCATAGGCCGCCACGCGGTCCACGTCGAAGCGATCGTAGGCCGCGCGGAAGCCCTCGCGCTTCTTCAGGATGGTTTCCCAGCTCAGCCCGGCCTGGTTGATTTCCAGCACCAGCCGCTCGAACAGCTCGCGCTCGTCGCGCTGCGGGAAGCCGTATTCATTGGCGTGGTAGAACTCATGCACCGGGTGGCCCGGGGCGATGCGGCAGTATCCTGACAAGGTGTTCTCCTGGCGGGCGGGCGTCCCATTATGCGCGGCGTGCAGGCGCCGGAGGCGCCCACCGGCTAGAATGGCGCCATGTCTGTAACGCCTACCTCCCTTGCCGATCACCTGCTCGTCGCGCTGCCGTCGCTGATCGACGCGACCTTTGCCCGCAGCGTCGCGCTGATCTGCCAGCACGACGAGAACGGGGCCATGGGCGTGCTGGTCAACCAGCCTTCCGAATACACGCTGGGCGAGGTGCTTTCGCAGATGGACATCACCACCGGTGATGATGAGCTGCAGGCGCGCGTGGTCCTCAACGGCGGTCCGGTGCATCCGGAGCGCGGTTTCGTCATCCACGACGACGCGCGCGACTGGGATTCCAGCCTGCGCGTGAGCGAGGGGCTGTACCTGACCACCTCGCGCGACATCCTCGAGGCGATGGCCCGCGGTGAAGGCCCGGCCAACGCCGTGGTCACCCTGGGCTGTGCCGGCTGGGGGGCAGGGCAGCTGGAAAGCGAACTGGCCGAGAACAGCTGGCTGACCGTGCCGGCCGATGCCGAGCTGGTGTTCCAGCTGCCGCTGGAGCAGCGCTGGCAGGGCGCGGCCGCGCGCATCGGCGTGGACCTGTTCCGGCTGACCGATTACAGCGGCCATGTCTGAGCCGTCCGCGCCCGCCCCGGTTCCTGCCGCCCCGGCCATCCGCCGCGATGGCACCGTGCTGGGGTTCGACGTGGGCTCGCGCCGGATCGGCGTGGCCATCGGCAGTGCCTTCGCTGCGCATGCGCGCGCGGTGGCCGTGGTCGATGTGCACGGCAACGGCCCGGATTGGGCTGCGATCGAGCGCCTGCTCAAGGAATGGAAGCCCGACGGCCTGGTGGTGGGCGATCCGCTCACCCTGGATGGCCAGGACCAGCCCAACCGCAAGCGCGCGCAGGGCTTCGCCCGCCAGCTGCGGGAACGCTTCAAGCTGCCGGTGGCGATGATCGACGAGCGTTCCAGCTCGGTCGAGGCCGCCCGCCGCTTCGCCGTCGAGCGCGCCGAAGGGCGCAAGCGCCGCCGTGATGCGGCCGCCCTCGATGCCGTGGCCGCGGCGGTGATCATCGACCGCTGGCTGTCGTCCCCCGACGACGCCACCCCCATTCCCTGACTGCCGACTCCCGCCATGACTGCCCAGCAACTCGATGCTTCCGGACGCCTGCGCCACCTGCTGACCCTTGAGGGCCTGCCGCGCGAAACCCTGCTGCAGCTGCTCGACCGGGCAGGGCAGATCCGCGATGCCGCCGTCGGCCGCGTCGGCAACAAGCGCCAGGTGCTGGCCGGCTCGGCGGTGTGCACGCTGTTCTTCGAACCCTCGACCCGCACCCGCAGCTCGTTCCAGCTGGCCGCCCAGCGCCTGGGCGCGGACGTGCTGAACTTCGACGCCTCCACCTCTTCCACGCGCAAGGGCGAAACCGCCTGCGACACGCTGAAGAACCTGGAAGCGATGGGCGTGCGCGGCTTCGTGGTGCGCCACCCTGATGACGGCGCGGTGGCCGCACTGGCCGCCGCGGCCGGCGAGGGCACCGCCCTGGTCAATGCCGGCGACGGCCGCAGCTCACACCCGACCCAGGGCCTGCTGGACATGCTGACCCTGCGCCAGGCCAAGGGCCCGGATTTCTCCAAGCTGAAGGTCGTGATCGTCGGCGACGTGAAGCACTCGCGCGTGGCCCGCACCGACCTGCATGCACTGCGCACGCTGGGCGTGGGCGAGATCCGCGTGTGCGGTCCGCAGTCGCTGCTGCCGGACGACGAGACCCTGAAGGGCTGCGTGGTCGGCGATGATTTCGACGCGATGCTGGAAGGCGTCGACGCGCTGATGATGCTGCGCCTGCAGCGCGAGCGCATGGAAGAGGGCCTGGTGCCGTCGCTGGAGCAGTACCACGCGCAGTACGGCCTGAACGCCGAACGCCTGGCCCGTGCCGGCAAGGATGCAGCGGTGCTGCACCCGGGCCCGATCAACCGCGGCGTGGAAGTGACCGACGACGTGGCCGACGGCCCGCAGTCGTGGGTGCTGCGCCAGGTCGCCAACGGCGTTGCCGTGCGCATGGCCGTGCTGGAAACTCTGCTGGGCTGATCGCCCGCTCGGGTGGGTGCCGACCGTTGGTCGGCACTGCCTCAGGTTTGCTCTGCTCTGGTAGATGCCAACCTTGGTTGGCACTGAACTGCCTGGATGGGTGCCTTGGTGGGTGCCGACCGTTGGTCGGCACTGCCTTACCTGCCTTGAAGTGCTTACCCGATAGCAATGGACAGGTGATGGGCACACGCTCGTGTCCATGAACCGCGCACGCCTGCGGCTTGGCCGCCATTCCCGTATCGGCCATTCCTACATCCTGACCACGGTCACCCATGGGCGTCGACGCTACTTCGACGATCCCACTGCCGCGCAGGCGGTGATGGACGCTCTCCATCGGATTGACACGGAAGGCCTGACGCATTCCCTTGCCTACGTGGTCATGCCCGACCACATTCATTGGCTCGTGGAGCTCCGCGCATTCTCGCTGGACTACATCATGCAGCGCTTCAAATCGAGCAGTGCATTGCAGGTCAATCGCAGGCTCGGCCGATCAGGAAGTTTCTGGCAATCGAGCTATCACGATCACGCAATCCGGTCTGATGAGTCGCTGTTTCGTCATGCGATGTACGTGTTGGGCAATCCGATCAGGGCGGGATTGACCACGCAGCTTGGTGAGTATCCCCATGCGTGGTGTCGATGGAACATGGATGGGACGCTGCAGGCAGTGGATCATCCAGAATCGGTGTGACAGTGCCGACCAACGGTCGGCACCTACCAAAGGCCCTGCCAATCTGCCGGGGCCTTACCGGGCTTCCATCGCGTCGATGTAGGCCAGTTCGTTCAACGACTTCGGGTCGTTCGGTTGAATCTCCAGCACGTGCTCGAAGGTCGCGCGCGCTTTCTTCAGTTCGCCCAGTTCGATCAGGGTGAAGCCGATACCCCGCAGTGCCACCGGGCGGCTTTTGGCCGATACGCTGTCGCGATCGATCAGGGCCAGCGCGCGCTCGTAGAAGTCCAGTGCTTCCTTCGGGCGCCGCAGCTGGATCAGCGCAACGCCCATTTCGTTGAAGCTTTCCGGATCAAGCGGTGCCAGTGCCATGGCTTCCTCCAGCACCACGATGGCATCCTCGAAACGGCGTTGCTCCACCCGGATATAGGCCAGCTGCTGAAGGGCCGATGCACAGGTGATGTCCAGCCACTCGGTGGGCATGCCATCGGCATGTTCGGCCACGTACTGCTCGTACTGCTGGCGCCTGCTGAAGGCCAAGGCGCGCCGCCCGGGGGTGTCGCGCTGCGCGCGGCAATAGGACAGCGGTGCCTGCAGCTGCTCTTCGGCCGCTTTCAGGTCGCCGCTCTGGGTGATGCGCGTGGCCGCGCTGACGTCGTCGCGCAGATGATGGCCCAGGCCACTGTCGACGCTCATTCGTGAGGGTTGCAGCGTGGTCAGCCGGAAGTCGGGTTCCGCTTCCTGTGCCTGCACCTGCGCACTACACGCCAGCAGCACACAAAGTGCTGCCTGCAGCATCCCTGCCTTCATCGTCCCGCTCCCTGGTGCGCCGCCACTGGCGCCTGACGCTCAGCCTAGCAGCCCGTTGATCGGCCGTCAGCGCTTCTGCGCGAACAGCCATGCCCACATTGCCGGGTCGGCGTAGGTCGCGTCCCAGGCGTTGTGGTTGCCGTCGGGGTACTCGGTATAGCGCACGTCGCCCGCGCCGGCCGCCTGGAAGGCGGCGTGCAGGCGGCGGTCATCGCCCGGCGGCACCACGTCGTCCTGCGCACCGTGGAAGATCCAGATCGGCGTCTGCCGCAGGCGCTGCGCGATCGCCGCATAGGGATCGGCCTCGTGGGCGACCTGTTCGACGAACAGGGTCGGGCGCACCGCGCGCGGGGCCAG
Organism: Stenotrophomonas sp. S41; assembly: GCF_016624625.1. NCBI lineage: Bacteria > Pseudomonadati > Pseudomonadota > Gammaproteobacteria > Lysobacterales > Lysobacteraceae > Stenotrophomonas > Stenotrophomonas sp. S41. The sequence continues at coordinate 56,324 of NZ_JACVTV010000007.1, forward strand.
CACCGCGCCGCATACCGGCACGATGGCGGCAAAACGCTGCGGCTCGTCCAGGGCGATGTTCCAGCTGCCGTAGCCGCCCATCGACATGCCGGTCAGGTACTGCCGCGCCGGGTCGGCACCGAACTCGGCAATCGTGGCATCCAGCGCGGCCACGGCCACACGGTTGTTGTGGTCACTCCACTCCTCGTCGCCGGGCACCTGCGGGAAGACCGCCAGCGCCGGGAAGTCAGTCGCATGTTCGCGCAGGTACGGGCCCAGTCCGGCATGGGTCTGCTTGACGCCATCGCGGCCACGCTCACCCGAGCCGTGCAGGAACAGCACCACCGGCAGCGAGCCGGGCGTGCGTGCTGCCACCGCCGGAATGAAGACCTGGTAGTACGCGGTCTGCCCGTCCACCTTCACCGCACGGGATTCGAAGTGGCCACGCGCGCTGTCGGGCGTGCTGGCGCAGGCGGCCAGCATCAGCAGGGACAGCAGCGGCAGCAAGCGGCGGAAGGGAGCGATCATGGAGCCGTCTCAGCGGGTGTGGAATCGTTTTCATCGTAACGCGGCCGAGATCACAGCGCGTTCTGCAGCGCAATATCGGCGCACAGGCCACGTTGCTCTGTGCGGCGTGCCTCGCCAGAATGGCCACAACCAAAGGAATGGGAAGCCAACGTGAGTATTGGCAGGCGCGCGGCGGTTGGATTGGCCGCGGTTGTGGTGCTGGTGCTGGTGCTGGCAGTGCAGTGGCACTGGCAGGGGGCACCGCAGGGCGGGCAGTCCCTGCATGCGACCGGGCAGGAGACGCAGGGCGCTGGCAGCATCTGGCAGCAGCAGGTTGCCCGCCCGTCAGGGCAGCCGCTCGAAACCGATCTGCAGGCCCGCTACGCATCGGCGAAGTGGTTGTCGCCGATGATCGATGGATTGAAGCAACGCTCACTGGCGGGCGATGCTGAGGCCAGCTATCTGCTCAGCCGCATCTACAACGAATGCATCTGGTCCTTCGATCCGCAGATGTTGGACCTCTCCGCCATGCCTGCCGGGCAACGGGCCGCCAAGTACCGCAGCACGGCCTGGATGGGGCAACGCTGCGAGGGAATCGATGGCAACGAAGCTGCGCTGGCATGGGGGCGATACCGGCGCGTGGCCGCCGACCAGGGAGCGTTTGCCGCGCAGGTCGAAGACGTGTTCGAGGGCACGCGGGCGTACGGGGAGCCGAAGCTCTCGCCGGCAGACCAGAAGCGCGTGATCGAGTTGGCATTGTCGGCCCAGGATCCCTACGCCTACCTGGCACTCTCGCGGGCGTTGGGCTATTCCGGTGATGGGTCGATGGCGGCCCTCAGTCCGTACCCGGCGGGCACGCAGGCCGACTCGGCGGCATGGATGCTGGCCGCCTGCGACCGCGGCCTGCCTTGCGGAGCGGACTCGCCACTGCTCCACCAGCTTTGCGCAACAGGCTCGATGTGCGGAGCAGGTTCGGTAGCCGAAGCACTGGGGCTGTCGATGTCGTCGGACGAACTGGACCAGGCACGCGCGCGCGCCGCATGGCTGCTGCGGAATTCCGGGCGTCGCCCGCCGCAGCCGTAGTGCGGGCCCGGTGATCGGCCAGCGCCGGATCAGTCCGGGCGCGGGAAACTGGCGATGATGTCCAGCTGCTCCTGCGCCTCGGCATTGCCCTCGGCAGCGGCGGCCTGCACCTGCGCCATGTCCGGGTGCATCACCACCAGCAGCGGGTTCTCGCACACCGGGCAGTCGTACTCGGTGGCGTCCTCGTCCAGCTCCATCACCATCGCCCGCGCGTTGCCTTTCCACTCGCAGGCGGCACAGGTGTGCATCTGCTCGCGCCAGCCGGGCTGGAAGTAGTTTTCAATCGTGGTGGCCATGGGGGCGTCCGGAGTTGATGCAGTCGGGGTCGGAGCCCGCTTCGCGGGATCCGACCCCATGCAGGTTCAGTGCAGCAGAATGAGGGTGGCCAGGCCGAGGAAGCTGAAGAAGCCCATCACGTCGGTCACCGCGGTCACCACCACGGTGCCGGCCACGGCCGGGTCCACGTTCATGCGCTTGAGCAGCAGCGGCAGCAGCACGCCGGCCAGCGCCGCGGCCAGGAAGTTGATGATCAGCGCCAGGGTGATCACCAGCGACAGCAGCAGGCTGTGGAACCACACGAACGCGATGAGCCCGACCAGCAGGCCGATCAGCGTGCCGTTGATCAGCGCCACGCGCGCTTCCTTCCACAGCAGGATGCGCGCATTGCTCTGGCCCACCTGGCCCAGCGCGATGCCGCGCACCATCAGGGTCAGCACCTGCACCGCCGCGTTGCCGCCGACGCCGGCGACGATCGGCATCAGCACCGCCAGCGCCACCACCTTCTGCAGGGTCAGTTCGAACTGGCCGATCACGCTGGCGGCGAGGAACGCCGTGCACAGGTTGATGCCCAGCCAGACCACGCGGCCGCGCACGGCACGCTTGATCGGCGAGAACAGATCCTCTTCTTCGTCCAGGCCGGCCGCGCCCAGTGCCTGGTGCTCGGCCTGCGAACGGATGATGTCCACCACGTCATCGATGGTGATGCGGCCGAGCAGGATGTTGTTGTCGTCCACCACCGGCGCGGACACCCAGTCATGGTCGGAGAACTGCCGGGCGACTTCCTGGTCGCTCTCGCCGACGTCGATGGCCGGCTGTTCGTCGTCGATCAGGCGGTTGATCGGCGTGGTGTCTTCGTGGGTGACCAGCGCGGCCAGCGACACGCGGCCCAGGTACTGGTGGCGGCGGCTGACCACGAACAGGTGATCGGTGTGGTCGGGCAGTTCGCCACGCAGGCGCAGGTAGCGCAGCACCACGTCGACATTGACGTCGGCGCGCACGGTCACCACGTCCGGGTTCATCAGTCGGCCGGCGCTGTCCTCGGGATACGACAGCACCTGTTCCAGGCGCTCGCGGTTCTCGCGGTCCATCGACTTGAGGACCTCGTCGATGACCGTATCGGGCAGGTCCTCGACCAGGTCGGCCAAGTCATCGATGTCCAGGTCTTCGACCGCGGCGATGATTTCGTCGGGGTCCATGTCCGCGAGCAGGCTCTCGCGCACTTCCTCGCCGACATGGACCAGCACCTCGCCATCGTCCTCGGGATCGACCAGCCCCCACACCACTTCGCGCTTGCCCGGGGGCAGCGATTCGAGCAGGTTGCCGATCTCGGCCGGCGCCAGCGTGTTGACGAGCCGACGCACCGGCCCCAGCCGGCCGCTGTCCAGTGCATCGGACAGCATCCGCAGTTGGCGTGCAGTCTTGTCGTGGCGTACGGCTTCAGCCATCACAGCTCCCGCGGGAAGAGAAAAGCCGCGATCCCGGCAAGGATGCGGCAAGAGGGGTGTTCAGCGCGTCATTATCGCAAGCGGATGTTTCAACGCATAGCCGCCGGGCATGGCCCGGCGCTACCGGGGATGCGTTGTGGTGGTAGCGCCGGGCCGTGCCCGGCGAGCGCGTAGCGCGGCAGTCAGGGAGTCTCGGCCACCAGCGCCAGCCAGCGCTCGATGCCGCGGCGGTCGCGCGCGGCCAGCAGTTTCGGCGCGCGTGCGCGCAGGGTGGCCAGGTCGGCCTCGCGGATCGCACGACGCACTTCCAGCAGGGTGCCCGGGTGCAGGCTGAACTCGCTCAACCCCAGTGCCAGCAGCAGCGGGGTCATGCGCGCGTCGCCGGCCATCTCGCCACACACGGCCACCGGGATGCGATGGCGTGCGCCGGTGTCGATGACCATCTGCAGCAGGCGCAGCACCGCCGGGTGCAGCGGCGAATACAGCTCGCCCAGCGCTTCGTTGTTGCGGTCGGCGGCCAGCAGGTACTGCACCAGGTCGTTGGTGCCGATCGACAGGAAGTCGACCAGGTCGATGAAACTCTCCAGCGCCAGCGCAGCGGCGGGCACTTCGATCATCGCGCCCAACGGCACGTGCTCGGCCACCACGTGGCCTTCGCCGCGCAGCTGTTCGGTCAGCTTGAGCATGCGCCGGCGTACCGCCAGCAGTTCCTCGCGGGTGCTGACCATGGGAATCAGCACCCGCAGCTTGCCGTAGGCCGACGCGCGCAGGATCGCGCGCAGCTGGGTGTCGGAGACCTTCGGCCGCGCCAGCGACAGGCGCACGCCGCGCAGGCCCAGTGCCGGGTTTTCCTCGTTGCTCAGGGTCAGCCCGGTGCGATCGGCCTTGTCCGCGCCCAGGTCGAGGGTGCGGATGGTGACCGGTCGCCCGCTCATGCCCAGGGCGGCATCGCGGTAGGTCTGGAACTGTTCTTCTTCGTCCGGCAGCTCGTTGCGCTGCAGGAACAGGAATTCGGTGCGGTACAGGCCCAGCCCCTGAGCGCCCAGCGCATGCGCCTGGGTCACGTCCTCCAGCGATTCGGCATTGGCCAGCAGGGCGATGTCGACCTGGTCGCGGGTACGGCTGGGTTTGCTGCGCAGGCGGCCGAGCTCGCGCTGCTCGCGCGCGTGCTCCTTCAGGCGCACGCGGTAATCGCGCAGGTTGTCGGCCTGCGGGTTGACCGTGATGCTGCCGTCGGCGCCATCGATGATGAGCACGTCGCCGTCGGCGATGCGGCTGAGCACCTGCTGCACGTTGACGATGAGCGGCAGGTGCAGGCTGCGGGCAAGGATGGCGCTGTGCGACAGCGCGCTGCCGGCGGCGGTGACGATGCCGACCACGCCCTGCGCCTGCAGCTGGGCCAGCTCGGACGGGGCGATGTTGTCGCAGACCAGGATCTCGCCGGCCAGGCCCTTCACCACCGGCGGGCGGTCGGGCTGCAGGAAGGCGTGGATGCGGCCGATCACATGGTCCAGGTCGTCCATGCGGCTCTTCAGATAGGCATCGTCCATGCCATCGAAGACCTTGGCCAGGCGGTCGCGCTGCAGGCGCAGCGCGTAGCCGGCACTGTAGGGGCCGCTGCGGATCAGTTCGTCCAGGCCATACAGCAGTTCGGGATCGTCCAGCAGCAGCGCGTGCAGGTCGAGGAATTCGCCGACATCGTGGCTCAGTGCACCGTGCAGGCGCTGGCGCAGGTCATGCATTTCCGCGCGTGCGGCATCCAGTGCGCGGTGCAGGCGGGCCAGCTCGGCCTCCACCTGCTGTGGTGCGACGCGTTGTTCGGCCACTTCCAGCGCGTGCGGCAGGCGCACCCGCGCCCGTCCCATCGCCGAACCGCGTGCGGCGCCGTGGCCGGCCAGCAGCTGTACCGGCCGTTGGCCGGTGGCAGGTTGGCCGGCGCGTGCGCGTGGCACGCTCAGCTGTCCTCGTCGAAGCGGCGCTCGAACAGGTCGACCACGGCGTCCATCGCCGCGGCTTCATCCTCGCCGTTGATGCGGATGGTGACCGGGGTGCCCTGGGCGGCGGCCAGCAGCATCACGCCCATGATGCTCTTGGCGTTGATCTCACGGCCCTTGGCGGCCATGGTCACGTTGCAGCGGAATGGGGCCAGCGTCTGCACCAGCTTGGCGGTGGCCCGGGCATGCAGGCCCAGGCGGTTGCTCACGGTGAGTTCTCGTTCAAGCATCGTCGACTATCGCTCCATTACGGGTGCCCGCCGCGGCTGTGGCGGGCAGTTGATCCAGTCCCTGTTCCGGATAATTCATCACCCGCAGCAACATCGGCAGACTCAGCGCCGACACCCGGCGAACCGGGGTCCCCAACCGGGCCAGCTGCCCGGCAAGGTTGGCGGGGCTGGCGCCGTACAGGTCGGTCAGGATCAGCACGCCTTCGCCACCATCGACCCGGCGCAGAGCAGCCGAAGCGAGCGGGAGAAGGGCATCCAGGTCTGCGTCGAACGGTACTTCGAAAGCTTCGGTTTTCAGCGGCAATTGCCGCAGGAGCCGGGTCGCCACGTCAAGCAGGGCGGTCCCGACCCCGGGATGTGTTACGAGGAGAATGCCACAGGTCATTACTGCACGTTAACAGGTCGAGGTGAATTGGCGATAGCAGCAGGAGAGGGGCACTGTGTCCCGTATTCAGCGTTGCCGGGGTCAGAGCCCTTTTTCGTTGAAAAAGGGATCCGACCTTATCGTGTCGACCAAGGTCGACACCTACCAACAGCACACGGAATGTGTCAAAGGCGGGGCGGTGTGGGTATGCAGGACCGCAGGCGCCATGGATGGCGCCTACGAGCCCCCATGGGTGAGGGCGCTTTGCTTGCGAAGCACTGCTTCGCAAGCGCCCGAACGCCCAGCCGCTAGCGGCTGGGCCGGACCCCGGAGGGGGGTTCACGGCGTGTCCTGCATACCCACACCGCCCCGCCATCGCAGGGAATGCCGCGGTTGACGTTGACGTTGACGTTGCATCGGCGGGTGCCGGGCGCAGCCCGGCTGCCCTCAATCCTGTTCGCGGTGGTACGTGGCCACGTCTTCCCAGCCCATCTCTCGGGCGTGCCGTGCCATGCGCTCGGCCAGGTACACCGAGCGATGCTTGCCGCCGGTGCAGCCGAAGGCCACCGTCACGTAGCTGCGCGTGCCATCGCCCAGCTTGGGCAGCCAGGTGTCGAGGAAATCCATCAGCTGGGTCAGGTAGCGCTGCACGTCCGGCTGCGCTTCCAGATAGTCACGCACGCCGGGCTCGCGGCCGCTGAGTGCCCGCAGGTCCGGGTCCCAGTGCGGGTTGGGCAGCACGCGCGCATCGAACACGAAGTCGGCCTCGGCCGGCACGCCGCGCTTGTAGGCAAACGATTCGAACAGCAGCGACAGGCGCGTGGCGTGGCCCATCGCGAACTCGGTGATGATGCGCCGGCGCAGCTGGTGCACGTTCAATGCACTGGTATCGATCACCACGTCGGCCTCGCGGCGCAGCGGTGCGATCAGCTCGCGCTCGCGAGCGATCGCTTCGGGCAGCGACAGGCCGAGCTGGCTCAGCGGGTGCCGGCGACGGGTGTCGGCATAGCGCTTGAGCATCGTCTCGTCGCTGGCCTCGAAGTACAGCACCTTCGCTTCCACGCCGGCATCGGTGGCCAGCTTGCGCCAGTTGGCCAGCTGGCTCAGGTCGGCCTGGCCGCGGACGTCGATGCCCACCGCCAGCCGGCGCGGCGCGCCACCGTCATGGTTCTCCAGCACGCTGCGGACGAAATCCGGCAGCAGCTGGATCGGCAGGTTGTCCGAACAGTAGTAGTCCTGGTCCTCGAAGGTCTTCAGGGCGACGGATTTACCCGAGCCGGACAGGCCGCTGACGATGATCAGGGTCGGGGCGGTGGGGGTGGGGGTGCTCATGGACAGGCTCTTGGTGGTGGGGCTCAGGGCGTTCGCCGTTCCAGCAGGTTGCTGTGGCGGGCGATGAACATCGCCGCCGGGTCGATACCCTTGGTACGCAGAATGTGCAGGCGGGTGGCCGCCTCGGTCAGGACCGCCAGGTTGCGGCCGGGCATCACCGGCAGGGTGATCAGCGGCACGTCCAGGTCCAGCACGTGGCGGGTGCCCGAATCGCCGGTCAGGCGCTCGTAACCGTGCGGGGTGGGTTCGGTCATCGGCTTGGTCAGGTGGACGATCAGCCGAAGGTACTTGTTCTTCTTTACCGCCGTATCACCGAACATCTCGCGCACGTTCAGCACGCCCAGGCCGCGCACTTCCAGCAGGTCCTGCAACAGCTCGGGGCAGGTGCCATCAAGCACGTCGGGGGCGATCTGGGTGAATTCGGGGGCATCGTCGGCCACCAGGCGGTGGCCGCGGCTGAGCAGTTCCAGCGCCAGCTCGCTCTTGCCCGACCCGGCCTCACCGGTGATCAGCACGCCGATGGAGTAGATCTCCATGAACACGCCATGCAGGATCACCCGCGGCGCCAGCGTGCGCGCCAGGTGGTAGGACAGGTGGTTGAGCAGTTCATGGCCGCGCTTGGGCGACAGCCACAGCGGCGTGCCGGATTCATCGGCGGCCGCGCGCAGGTCTTCCGGGCACGCCTGGTTGCGGGTCAGCACCAGCGCCAGCGGGTGCGACTGCATGATCTTCTCGATGGTCTCCCAGCGCTGGCGCGGTTCCAGCGCGTCCAGCCAGGACAGTTCCTCGGTCCCGAGGATCTGCACCTTGTTGGGGTAGATCGCATTGAGGTAGCCAGCCAGCGAAGGGCGGCGGGAGACCGTGTTGCCGGCTTCCAGCTCGCGTTTTTCGCCGGCCTTGCCAGCGGCCCAGCGCAGTCCCAGCCGCTCGCGCTGCTGGTCGAACAGTTCGCGTGCGGTGATGCTGGTATTCATGCGGCGCTCGCCGATGGGGGAAGGTCCAGGGCCTCGCGCAGTTCCCCTGCATCGCCGGCCGCGCGCAGGGCGTCGCGGATCGACGGCGTCGAGAACAGCTCGGCCAGTTCGGACAGCAGCATCAGGTGCTGGTGGGTGTAGTGGGCGGGGACGGCCATGGCGAACACCAGGTCCACCGGTTCATCGCCGCCGAAATCGACCGGGGTCTGCAACCGCAGCAGGGCGCCGCGGGGACGGTCCAGGGCAGGCGCCCGGCCGTGGGGAATGGCGATGCCGCAACCGATCGCCGTACTGCCCAGGGCTTCGCGCTGGCACAGGTTGAGGTAGATCTGTTCGGCGTTGGCCTGGCGGCAGGCCAGCAACCCGGCGGCGGCCTGCAGGACGCTGTCGCGGTCGGTGGCCGTGCAGAGCTGGGTCTGCACGGCCGCCAGGAGGTCAGTCAGTGGCATGTCTGCGGGGAGCGGTGGCGATCAGCCGCCATTGTCGCCCACCGGCAGCGGTGCGTGCTGCTGTTTTTTCTCCTTGTGCTTGATCACCAGACGGTCGAGCTTGTCCGCCAGCACGTCGATGGCGGCATACATGGTCTGGCCGCCGGCTTCGGCGTGCAGGGTCTGGCCGGGAATATTGAGGCTGGCGTCGACGTGGTGTTCGGTCTTCTGCAGCTTGAGGGTTACCCGCGCTTCGCAGTGCTGGTCGAAGTGCTTTCCGACCCGGGCCAGCTTTTCTTCAACATACGACTGCAGGGCCGGGGTGACTTCGACATCTTTGCCAAACGTTTCGATGCGCATCGGGTTTCTCCTGTGTTCGGATGTGCCAATGAACCTCTCCGCCGGGCGCGGCGGCGCGTCAAGCGATTCTGACCCTTTCGTGCGAGGCGGAGATGTTCATGGCCTCACGATACTTCGCCACGGTGCGCCGCGCTACTGGGATTCCCGACGTTTTGAGCAGGTCAGCCAGCTTGGCGTCAGAAAGCGGCTTGCGTGGGTTTTCGTCATCGATCAGGCGGCGGATCATCGCCTGGATGGCGGTACTGGAAGCTTCGCCACCACCTTCGGTGTCGATGCCGGATGCGAAGAACGCGCGCAGCGGCAGGGTGCCGCGCGGCGTACGTACGTGCTTGCGGGCGATCGCCCGCGAGACGGTGGATTCATGCAGGCCCAGCTCGGCGGCGATCTCGCGCAGGGTCAGCGGGCGCAGTGCCTGTTCACCGAATTCGAGGAAGCCTGCCTGCTGCTGGATCAGGCTGCGCACCACCCGCAGCAGGGTCTCGCCGCGCGCCTGCAGGCCCTTGAGCAGCCAGCGGGCTTCCTGCAGCTGGGCGCGCAGGTAACCGGCGTCGGCGTCGCCGCAGCGGCGGATCATCTGTTCGTAGCCGCGGTGGATGATCACCTTGGGCCCGGCGTGGGCGGCCAGCGCGGCGCGCCACAGGCCGTTCTGCCGCCACACCACCACGTCCGGCACCACGTAGGTGTCCTGCGCCAGCGGTGCGATCTGGGTGCCGGGACGCGGGTCCAGCGAGCGCAGCAGGGCGACCGCGGTCTCGACCTCGGCCAGCGGCTGCTTCAGTTCCTGGGCCAGGCCGGCCACGCCGCTGCGTGGCAGGCGCTCCAGCGGGCCGGCGGCGACCTGCCGGGCCAGCGCCAGGCCGGGGGTGTCGGCGGGCAGCACGTCCAGCTGCAGCTGCAGGCATTCGCCCAGGCAGCGCGCGGCCACGCCCACCGGGTCGAAGCGCTGCACCTGGTGCAGCACGGTGAGGATCTCGTCTTCGCCGGCATGGATGGCTGGCAGCAGGGTCTCGGCGATGGTCGCCAGCGGCTCGCGCAGGTAGCCGTCTTCTTCCAGCGCATCGATCAGCGCCGCGCCGATGCTGCGGTCGCGCGTCGACAGGTGCGACAGGTGCAGCTGCCACAGCAGGTGGTCGGCCAGGGTCTCGACCTCGGCCACGCGCTCGGCGGCGCTGCCGGTGTCTTCATCGTCGTCGAAACTGCCGCTGCTGCCGGGGTTGTTCCAGTCCAGCTCGGCCGGGGCCCAGTCGTCGCTGCTGGACGGGGCCGGTTCCGGCGGCGCATCGCCGTCGGCACCGCCGTCATCGGCGCTGTCGCTGCCGGCACCGGCACCGGCATCGCTGCTGTCGGCCCAGTCCAGCAGGGGGTTGCTTTCCACCGCCTGGGCGATTTCCAGCTCCAGCTCGGTGGTGGACATCTGCAGCAGCTTGATCGCCTGCTGCAGCTGTGGTGTCAGCACCAGCTGCTGTCCCAACGATGTCTGCAGCCGAGTCTTCATGCCTGTGCCGAAACGGAGGGGATGGGCCCGGCGGCCGCGGTCACAGCTTGAAGGAATCTCCAAGGTAGACGCGACGGACGTCGGCGTTGTCCAGGATCGCTTCCGGCGAGCCCTGGGCGAGGACGGTGCCCTCAGCGAGGATATACGCGCGGTCGCAGATTCCCAAGGTTTCGCGCACGTTGTGGTCGGTGATGAGCACACCGATGCCGCGCTGCTTGAGATGGGTGACGATGCGCTGGATCTCGCCGACCGAGATCGGATCGACGCCGGCGAAGGGTTCGTCGAGCAGGATCAGGCGCGGCTTGGCGGCCAGGGCACGGGCGATCTCGCAGCGGCGGCGTTCACCGCCGGACAGGCTGGCGCCGAGCTGGTCGGCCACGTGGCCCAGCTGCAGTTCGTCGAGCAGGCCACTGAGTTCGCGCTCGCGGCCGGCCGAATCCAGGTCGTCGCGCAGCTCCAGCACCAGGCGCAGGTTGTCGGCCACGGTCAGCTTGCGGAACACCGACGGTTCCTGCGGCAGGTAGCCCACGCCCTGCTTGGCGCGCGTGTACATCGGGTCGCCGGTGATGTCCTGGCCGTCCAGCACGATGCTGCCGGCATCGGCTTCCACCAGGCCCACGATCATGTAGAAGCAGGTGGTCTTGCCGGCGCCGTTGGGGCCGAGCAGGCCGACCACTTCACCGGCATCGAGGGTCAGCCCGAAGTCCTTGACGACTTCGCGCTGCTTGTACTTCTTGCGCAGGCCCTTGGCGACAAGCATTACTTCTTGCTCCCGGCCGCCGGCGCAGCAGGCGTCTTGTTCTTGGGCGGAATGACGGTACGCACGCGGCTGCCGTCGCCACCGGAATTCATCTCGCCGGTACGGGTGTTGTAGACCATGCGCTGGCCGGCATTGGTACCGCGCGCGCTGGTCACCTTGTAGTTGCCGGTGAGGGTGATGATCTCGGTCTTGATGTCGTAGTCGATCTTGTCGGCCACTGCGTCCATCCAGGTGCCGTCATCGAGCTGCTGCTTCATCTTGGCCTGCTTGCCGGTGAACACGGCACGCACGGCCTCGCCGTCCTTCATGTAGATCTCGGCCTCGGACGAACGCAGGTCCAGCGAGCCCTGGGTGATGACCACCCCCTGCGACAGCGTGGTCTTGCCATCGCCGGTGAGGTTGCCGGCCTGTGCGCCGGCATCGATGTTCATGGGCTCGTTGCGGTCGGTGGACTTGGCCTGCGCGAAGGCGGGGACCAGCAGACCAAGGGCGAGCACGGCAGCAAAGGGAATCTTCATCGGGGTCCGTTCTACCGGTGAGGCTGCCCGGTCAGGCCGGGCGGCGGGTGGGGGCTGCGGCCCTGCGCCAGTCGCAATGGCGACGTCGCGGGCCAGCGGCGGAATCAGCGTTGGGGCGTGTAGCGGCCCTTGGACTGGCTGAGGAAATGATACGTGTTGTTCTTCGAATCCACCTCGAACCCGACGCCGGACTGTTCCATGCCCGGGCGGGTCATGGTGACCCGGGCATCGGTACGGGCGCGGCTTTCCTTCGGGAACACGTCCAGGTGGTCGGTACGGAAGGTGGTGGGCACCACGCCGGGGGCGGCCGGGCTGTCGCCGGAAACGTCGCCGCGCAGCTTCATCTGGTCGCCCTTGGCGCTGAGCCAGCCGGTCTGCGCGCGCAGGGTCCAGTGCTGGCCGTCCTTGTCGGGCATCTCGAACAGCGGGGTGGTGATGTTGATGGTCTGGTCGCCGCGCTGGCGCTCCAGCAGCGGTGCGCGCAGGGTGGTCGATTCCTTGCCCTGTTCGTCCAGCGCCACGATCTGGAAGTCGTGCAGGATGTAATCCACGCCGACGTCCTGGCCGGTCTGCACCGGCCCCTTGTCGCGGTTGCGCAGGGCCGCCCAGCTGCTCAGAAGGGCCGCCAGCAGCAGGCCGACGCCGAGCACGGTGCGCCAGTTCAGCGACGGAGCATTCATGCGCCGAACCTCGCCAGCACCGCATCGATGTGTCCCTGCGCGGCCAGCAGCACGTCGCACAGCTCACGGGCGGCGCCACGGCCGCCGTCGCTGCGGGTGGTCCAGTGCACGCGCTCGGCGATCCACGGGTGGGCGTTGGCCGGGGCCACGGCCAGGCCGACCGCGCCCAGCGGCGCCAGGTCCGGCAGGTCGTCACCGATGAACGCCACCTGGTCCAGGCCGATGCCGTGCTGGGCGCACAGCGCCTGCACGCTGGCCAGCTTGTCGCCCACCGCGATCTGGGTGTCGATGCCCAGATCGGCACCGCGGCGCAGCGCCGACTGGCTGTTGCGCGCGGTGATCAGCACGGGGTGGATGCCGTGCTGCTGCAGCAGTTTCAGACCCAGACCATCCTGCACGAAGTACGCCTTGCTCTCGTTGCCGTCCTTGTCGTAGTACAGCCGACCGTCGGTGAGGGTGCCGTCCACGTCGAAGCAGGCCAGGCGGATCCGGGCCGCGGCGGCATGCAGGTGGGCGGGGAAGGCGGGCAGGGGGGACCAGGGCATCAGGGCATCAGGCTCGGTTGGGGCGGGTGCGGGTACAGTCTGAATGGGGTCTACCGACTCTCGGTTAAACCACCCGGGCCCGCAACAGGTCATGAATGTTCAGCGCGCCGACCGCGCGGCCCTGGCCATCGACCACGATCAGGCCGTTGATCTTGTGGGTCTCCATCAGCCGCGCGGCTTCCACCGCCAGCTGGTCGGCGCCGATGGTGCGCGGGTTGCGGGTCATCACCTCGGCGATCTTCGCCGTGCGCACGTCCAGCTCGGTATCCAGCGCGCGGCGCAGGTCGCCGTCGGTGAACAAGCCGATCAGCACGCCCTGGGCGTCGACCACGGCGGTCATGCCCAGCCGCTTGCGACTCATCTCCATCAGCGCCTGGCTGAGGCTGGCCTCGGCATCGACCTTGGGCAGGTCCTCGCCGCTGTGCATCACGTCGGTGATGTGCAGCAGCAGGCGGCGGCCGAGGCTGCCGGCCGGGTGCGAGCGGGCGAAATCGTCGGCGGTGAAGCCGCGCGCGTCGAGCAGGGCCACGGCCAGCGCATCGCCCATCGCCAGCGAGGCGGTGGTGCTGGAGGTCGGTGCCAGCGCCAGCGGGCAGGCCTCGGCCGGCACGCTGACGTCCAGGTGCACGTCGGCAGCCTTGGCCAGGCTGGACTGCGGCCGGCCGGTCATGGAAATCAACACGTTACCCTGGCGCTTGAGCACCGGCAGCAGCATCAGCACCTCGTCCGATTCACCCGAATAGGACAGCGCCAGCACCACGTCATCCTCGGTGATCATGCCCAGGTCGCCGTGGCCGGCCTCGCCCGGGTGCACGTAGAAGGCCGGGGTGCCGGTGGAGGCCAGGGTGGCGGCGATCTTGCGGGCGACGTGGCCGGACTTGCCCATGCCGGTGGCGACCACCCGGCCGCGGCTGCCCAGGATCGCCTGGCAGGCCTGCTGGAAGGCATCGCCCAGCCCGCTGGCCACGGCCTGCAGCGCCTGCTGCTCGATCTCGAACACGCGGCGGCCGCTGGCCACCAGCGCGGCGGGATCGACGGAACGGGGGGGCAGGGAGGACTCGGCCATGCGGACGCCACGCAGCGGAAGTAGAATGAGGGTTCATTTTATTAGGAAAGCCCGTTGGACGCTGACACCATCCGCAACCTGATCGAAACCGGCCTGCCGGGCGCCCGCGCCGACGTGCGCGGTGACGATGGCGTGCATTTCGAAGCGACCGTGGTCTGTGAGGCCTTTGCCGGCAAGATGCCGTTGGCCCGCCACCGGATGGTCTATGCCACTCTGGGAGACCTGATGGGCGGCGCGATCCACGCGCTGGCGCTGAAAACCGTGACCCCGGCCGAAGCCGGCTGAACCGCAGAAGATTCCCAATACATGGCCAAGATCGTTGTGACCGGCGGCGCTGCGCTGCACGGTGAAGTGAGCATCTCCGGCGCCAAGAACGCCGTCCTCCCCATCCTCTGCGCGACCCTGCTGGCCGATGCGCCGGTGGAGATCACCAACGTGCCGCACCTGCACGACGTGGTCACCACGGTCAAGCTGCTGGGCGAACTGGGGGCCAAGGTCACCATCGACCAGGGCACCCTGTCGCGCGGCAGCGCGATCGTGGTCGACCCGCGTTCGGTCAACCAGCACGTGGCGCCGTATGAGCTGGTCAAGACCATGCGCGCCTCGATCCTGGTGCTGGGCCCGCTGCTGGCCCGCTTCGGCGCGGCCGAAGTGTCGCTGCCGGGTGGCTGCGCCATCGGTTCGCGTCCGGTCGACCAGCACATCAAGGGCCTGCAGGCGCTGGGTGCGGACATCGTGGTCGAGAACGGCTTCATCAAGGCCACCGCAAAGCGCCTGAAGGGTGGCCACTTCACCTTCGACATGGTCAGCGTCACCGGCACCGAGAACGTGCTGATGGCCGCCGTGCTGGCCGAGGGCACCACCATCCTCGACAACGCCGCGATGGAACCGGAAGTGACCGACCTGGCGCACTGCCTGATCGCACTGGGCGCGAAGATCGAAGGCCTGGGCACCGCCCGTCTGGTCATCGAAGGCGTCGAGCGCCTGTCCGGTGGCCGCCATGAAGTGCTGCCCGACCGCATCGAGACCGGCACCTTCCTGGTGGCCGCCGCGATGACCGGCGGCAAGGTGACCGTGAACCGCGCGCGCCCGAACACCATGGACGCCGTGCTGTCCAAGCTGGTCGAGGCCGGTGCGACGATCGAGACCACCGAAGACAGCATCACCCTGGACATGCAGGGCAAGCGGCCGAAGGCGGTCAACCTGACCACCGCGCCGTACCCGGCGTTCCCGACCGACATGCAGGCGCAGTTCATGGCGCTCAACTGCGTGGCCGACGGCGTGGGCGTGATCAACGAAACGATCTTCGAGAACCGTTTCATGCACGTCAACGAACTGCTGCGCCTGGGCGCGGACATCCAGGTGGAAGGCCACACGGCGATCGCCCGCGGCCACGAGCGCCTGAGCGGTGCACCGGTGATGGCCACCGACCTGCGCGCGTCGGCGTCGCTGATCCTGGCCGGCCTGATGGCCGACGGTGACACCACCATCGACCGCATCTACCACCTCGACCGTGGCTACGAGAACATCGAAGAGAAGCTGTCTTCGCTCGGCGCCACCATCCGGCGCGTGCCGTGATCCTGCGCGGCCGCTTCAGCCCCCGCCGCAAGGCGCTGCTGGCCCTGGTGCTGATCGTGCTGGCGTGGCTGGGCTATGCCTGGTACGCCAACCTGGCCATCACCAAGGGCATCGAGCAGAAGGACATGGACTGGAATGGCGATGGCACGGTCAGCCGTGACGAGATCATCCAGTCGTTCCATGCCGTTGCGGTGAACGACAGCCAGGAAGGCAACCGCCATTGCCGCACCTTCGTCTGGCGCAGCAGCGGCCAGCAGATCCGGGTGGACTGCCGTACCGAGTTCACGCCGTCGGCGGCCAAATAACACGGTAGCGCCGGGCCATGCCCGGCGAGCGCGCAGCGCGGAAGCATGGATGGGGTCAGAGCCCTTCCTGGCGGAAGGGATCCGACCCCGGGCGCGTCAGTTCAACGCCTTGATGGTCAGGTCCAGCGCGTCGCGGCCGCCTTCGCGCTGCAGGATGCGGGTCGGCACCGGGAACTCGGGCACGATCCAGGCGATCTGTTCCTTGTCGCCGTCCACGCGCGAGACCTTGGTGGCCTGGTAGCTCTTGCCGCCCACGGTCACCGCTTCCTTGCCCACGACCTTGTAGGTCATGTTCTTGATGCGGCCTTCGTCCACCATGCGGTAGGTCAGCGGCTTGCCGGCGGCCAGGTCGCGGGCGATCGCCAGGTTGATCAGCAGCGCATCCATGTCACCGGCCTTCAGCGCGACCGGGCCGGCGCGGTCCGGCTTGATGTCGCCGGTCCAGGTGGCCTGGTTGCTGGTCCAGTTGTAGTTGGCCTGCACGTTGCGCTTCTTCACCAGCAGTGCCGAGCGGTCCTGGCTGCTCAGCGGGCGCAGCTGGCCACGCACTTCCTCGAACACGGTGCTCTGGCTGAGGTCGGCCAGCTGGTTCTTCACCTGCAGGTTGTAGCGCCACTTGCCGGTGCCTTCGTTGGCCAGGGTCATGGTGCCGTTGGCCTGCATGCCCATGTAGCTGGCCAGGTAATCCGCCTTGAACGGCTGCAGGGCCATGGCCGGCAGGCTGGCCACCGACAGTGCGGCAGCAGCGATCCAGGTCAGCGGGCGGGTCAGGGTCGTCATGCTCATACTCCTTGGTATTCGATCAGGCGCAGGTCGACACGGTCCTCGCCATCTTCGCGTTGCAGGATGCGCACCGGGGTGGGGACACCGTTGGCGATCCAGAGAATGGTTTCGTTCTTGCCGCCGTTGGTGCGGTAGACCTTCAGTGCGTTGTAGGACAGGTCGCCGACCTCGACGTTCTCGGTCTGTGCGGCGGCCTGGTAATCGTGCTGGCGCACCTTGCCCAGTTCGACGTAGCGGTAGTGCATCACCGCGCCGGGGCGGGCATCGCGCATCAGCGACAGGTTCAGCAGCAGCGCGCTCTGGTCGCCGGGCTGCAGCGGGATGGGCTGGGCGCGGTCCTTCTTCACGTCACCGGTCCATTGCGCGGTGCCGGCTTCCCAGTTGTAGGTGCCCACCGCCTTCTTGCCCAGGAACAGGCCCTTGCGCACGGTGCTCTGGCTCAAGGGCGCGTAGACGCCATTGCGTTCCTCGAACACGGTGCTCTGCTCCAGGTTCAGGCCGAGCACGCTGGCGAAGCCGCGACGGCCGACCACCTGCATGTCCACCCGCCACTGGTTGCCGCCGGTGTGGCTGACCTGCATGGTCGCATCGCCTGCTTCCTTGCCCTTGTAGAAGGCCTGGTAGGTGGCGCTGAACGGCTGCAGCGGCGGCGGCTCCCAGGCCATCGCCGGCAGCGCGGGCACGGCCGGTTCGGGCGGTGCCTGGACCACGGGCGCGGGCTCGGCCGGCGGCGGGGTCTGTGCCCAGGCGGCGAAGGCGAGCACAGCGAACGGCAGCAGCAGGAATTTGCGCAACGGAGGCGTGTTCTTCATGGCAGGCAGGAACCGCAGGAGGAGGCAGGATGCCAGCCCCGCAGTCAGCGGGGCGTGTGCACGGGCGTTACCGGTTCAGGTTTCCCGCGGAATCTAGAGCCAATGGGCTAAACAGGGGGTGACCGTCGAGTGTCGGCTGACCCTCCCGTTCAGCCAGGCGGCCGCCGCACAGCAGCTGCAGGGTGGCGATCAGCAGCGGATGCTCGACCGCCAGCACCCGGTGGGCGAGGCTGTCTGCGTCATCGCCGGCCAGCACCGGTACGCGCACCTGGGCCAGCACGGTGCCGGCATCCAGCTCCGGCACCACCAGATGCACGCTGGCGCCGTGCTCGGCATCGCCGGCTTCCAGCGCGCGGGCGTGGGTGTGCAGGCCCTTGTGCAGCGGCAGCAGCGACGGATGGATGTTGACCAGGCGGCCATTGAAGCGCTGCACGAAGTCGGCGCCGAGGATGCGCATGTAGCCGGCGCAGACGATCCAGTCCGGGGCCGCGGCCTGGACGGCATCGCCGAGCGCCTGCTCGTACGCGGCGCGGTCGCTGAAGGTCTTCGGCGCGTGTGCCCAGCGCTGGCTGGGCCCCACGCGCTGCAGTGCCGCTGCGTCGGGGCGGTCGGAGAAGACCCCCACCACCTCGGCCGGCAGGCGGCCGGCGTCGATCGCATCAAGGATGGCCTGCAGGTTGCTGCCACGGCCGGAGGCCAGTACGGCGATGCGTGCGGTCATGCGGCGGCCATCGGGTGTCTCAGAGGCGGGAAGGCGCGTTGGCTTCGAAGGCCGCCTTCACCTGCGGGCGCAGCAGCACCACCAGGGTGAACACGCCCAGCACGGTGCCAAACGGGGTGAACAGGCAGGCGATGGCGGCCACCACCATGCACAGCAGGTGCCGGCGCCGCTGCTTCAGGCAGCGCCCGGCATAGGCGATGAAGCCTGCCAGGCCCAGCCCGAAGGACACCGCGCAGCCGCCCATGATGATGAACATCCAGCCCATGAACTGCTGCTCGTGCAGCGGCGTGGCCTGGCCGTTGGAGTTCATCGGCAGGGCCCCGCTGAGCATGGCGATGCCCATCACGATGTGCATGCAGAAGATCAGCCCGAACACGGCGGCCAGGCCGGCCACCACGTAATGGAAGATCGCCAGCAGGCGCAGGTGGTCGATGTCCTGTGCGGTCAGTGCGGGCGCAACCGGGGCCGGGGGCGGCACCGGTGCGGCGGGCAACGGGGGCGTAGCGTCCATGCGGGCTCCTTGGGTACCGATCAGGCGATGCGGACGCGTTCGGCGCCGCTGGCGGTGACCACCTGGCCGATCGGCCAGTGGTCCAGGCCCTGCGCCTGCACGGCTTCGGACACCGCGGCGACCTGCTCCGGGGCGACGATCAGCACGAAGCCGATGCCACAGTTGAAGGTGCGCCACATCTCGCTGTCGACCACGGCGCCTTCCTTCTGCAGCCACTGGAACACCGGCGGCAGCGGCCAGGCCGAGGCCTGGATGTCCAGGCCGAGGCCGTCGGGCACCACGCGGATGATGTTCTCGGTCAGGCCGCCACCAGTGATGTGGGCCATGCCGTGGATGGCCGCACCGTGCGACTTCAGCAGCGACAGGATCGGCTTGACGTACAGGCGGGTCGGCGCCATCAGCGCGTCGACCAGCTTGACGCCGTCTTCCAGCTCCAGGTCGGCCGGCTGGCCGGCGCGGTCGTAGATGCGGCGCACCAGCGAGTAGCCGTTGGAGTGCGGGCCGGAGGAGGCGATGCCGATCAGCACGTCGCCGGCGGCCACGCTGGCGCCGTCCTTCAGTTCGCTCTTCTCGACCGCGGCGACGGTGAAGCCGGCCAGGTCGTACTCGCCCGGGGCGTACATGTCGGGCATTTCAGCGGTTTCGCCGCCGATCAGCGCGCAGCCGGCCTCGGTGCAGCCGTTGGCGATGCCGCCCACGACCGCCGCGGCGGTGTCGATGTCCAGCTTGCCGGTGGCGAAGTAGTCCAGGAAGAACAGCGGCTCGGCGCCCTGCACCAGCACGTCGTTGACGCACATGGCGACCAGGTCGATGCCGATCGTATCGTGGCGGTTCAGCTGGTGGGCCAGCTTCAGCTTGGTGCCCACGCCGTCGGTGCCCGACACCAGCACCGGCTCGCGGTACTTGTTGGACAGGTCGAACAGGGCGCCGAAGCCACCCAGGCCGCCCATCACTTCCGGACGGAAGCTGCGCTTCACCAGGGGCTTGATCCGCTCGACCAGCTCGTTGCCGGCGTCGATGTCGACACCCGCGTCACGGTAGGTGAGGGGGGAGGGGGCGGAAGACGGGGTGTTGGTCACGGGCGTCGGCGCTGGCAGGGGTTGAACGGACGATTTTAACAGGCCGCATTGGCGCAAAGTCCGTATTCGGGCAACAATTCCCCCCGGATACGTCGAGCCAATGGATGTCCTGATGCGCCGCAGCCTTATTCCCGCCCTGCTCCTTGCGCTGTGCCTGCCGGTGGCCACGATGGCCCAGAGCGGCCTTCGCACCGAGGGAGATGTCGCCACCGCCAGTGGTGCCTACGAGGCCGAAGTGCCCGTCAACAGCCAGGCCGAGGCCGACCGCAACGGTGGCCTGGCCCGTGCCCTGAGCGTGGTCCTGGGCAAGTTGTCCGGCGACCGCAACGTGACCGCACGCCCGGGCGTCGTGCAGGCCCTGCGCAACGCCAAGGATTACGTGGCCAGCTACGACTTCAAGCAGGACCAGAGCGTCGGCGCCAGTGGCGCCCCCAGCTACCGGACCCTGCTGGTGGCCCGCTTCCGCGAAGATGACGTCGATGCGCTGGTCTCGGCCCTGGGTCTGCCGTTGTGGCCGCAGCCGCGGCCGAAGCCGGTGGTCTGGCTGGCCGTGGACGACGGCAGCGGCCCGCGCCTGGTCAGCGTGCAGCAGGCCAATGCGGCCCGTCCGCTGCTGAACCGCGCCATCGAGCGTGGCTACAAGCTGGGCCTGCCCAGCGGTGGTGCCGCCGAACAGGCGCTGGCCGGGGCCATCTGGCGCCAGGACAGCGCCGCAGTGTCCCGCGCATCGGCCCGCTACTCGCCGCCGATGCAGCTGATCGGCAAGCTGTACCGTGCCAATGGCGGCTGGCAGGCGGACTGGGTGTTCGTCGACAACGGCCGCGAGCTGAACAAGTGGACTACCAAGGACGCCAACGCCATGCGCGCGATGGCCGCCGGTGCCGACGGCGCCGCCGACGCCCTGGTCAAGCGCTACGCCAAGGCCGGTGCAGCGACCGGCGCGGCCGGTACCTACCGCATCGTGGTTACCGGCATCGGCAGCACCGACCAGTACCTGCGCCTGGCCGCCGGCCTGCGCCAGGTGCCGGTGGTGCGCAACGTCACCCCGCTGCGGGCGACGGCCGACCGCCTGGAGCTGAACCTTGAAATGACCACCGGCCTGGCCGGCTTCAACCGGATGCTGGGCGACAACGGCGTGCTGGTGCCATCGGCGACCCTGCCGGCCCTGCCGGCGCCGATCGATGACAGCACCGGCGCACCGCAGCCGGCCCCGGTCAGCAACGAGTACTGGCTGCGATGACCCAATCCCCGGAAGCGGAAATCGCGCAGTTCCTGCGACGGCTGAAGTACGTGGCCGTCGCCCTGCTGATCGGCTGGGTGGTGTGGCTGCTGGCCCCCATCCTGACCCCGTTCGTGCTGGCCCTGGCGCTGGCCTGGCTGGGCGACCCGCTGGTCGACCGCATCGAGGCCACCGGCCGCTCGCGCAACACCGGCGTGGTGCTGGTGTTCGTGGCGATGGTGCTGGTGGTGACCGCGCTGCTGCTGGTGCTGGTGCCGATGATCGAGCGCCAGATCACCACGTTGATGGCCGCCGTGCCGCAGGCGCAGGCCTGGCTGATGCAGACCGGGATCCCGTGGTTCGAGCAGAAGACCGGCCTGGAAGTAATGCAGTGGATGGACCCGGACCGGCTGATCGAGTGGGTGCGCAGCCACTGGCAGCAGGCCGGCGGCTTCGCCACGACCTTCATGGGCTATGTCTCGCGCTCGGGCTTCACCGTGGTGACCTGGATGGTCAACCTGGCGCTGCTGCCGATCCTGGCGTTCTACTTCCTGCGTGACTGGGACAAGCTGGTCGAGCGCGTCGCCTCGGTGATCCCGCGCAACCACATCGGCACGATCACCAACCTGGCCCGCGAATCCAACGAGGTGCTGGGCGCGTTCATCCGTGGCCAGTTCCTGGTGATGGTGGCGCTGGGCGTGATCTACGCCGCCGGCCTGTCGCTGGTCGGCCTGAAGCTGGGCCTGTTGATCGGCCTGGTGGCAGGCCTGATCAGCTTCATCCCGTACCTGGGGGCGACCACCGGCATCGTGATGGCGGTGGTGGCCGCGCTGGTGCAGGCACAGGGCATCGACCTGAAGCTGCTGCTGCTGGTAGGCGTGGTGTTCACCGTGGGCCAGCTGCTGGAAAGCTACGTGCTGACCCCGCGCATCGTCGGCGACAAGATCGGCCTGCACCCGGTGGCGGTGATCTTCGCGGTGATGGCCGGCGGTCAGCTGTTCGGCTTCCTCGGCATGCTGCTGGCGCTGCCGGTGGCGGCGGTCAGCAACGTGCTGCTGCGCTACGCGCACCAGCGTTACCGCCAGAGCGAGCTGTACGTCGGCGAAAAGCCGGCCATCGTGCTTGATGGCGTGATCGACGCACCCCATATCATCCTCGACCCCTACGAGCACGGCCCGGACCCGAAGTGATTGGTGTGCCGCAACTTCCGCTGGCCCTGCATTACCCGCGGGACCAGCGCCTGGAGACCTTCATCGGCGCGCCGGACGGCGCGCTGGCGCAGCTGCGTGCGATCGCGGTGGGCGCCAGCCATGACTGGGTCTACCTGGAAGGTGCGGCAGGCACGGGCAAGACCCACCAGGCGCTGGCGATGTGTTCCAGCGCCCAGCAGGCCGGGCGGCTGCCGACCTACGTGCCGCTGGCCGGCGCGGTCGGCCGCGTGGCGGCGGCGCTGGACGGGTTGGAGCATCGTGAGCTGGTGGCGCTCGATGGCCTGGATGCGGTGGCGGGCCACCGCGAGGACGAGATCGCACTGTTCGACTTCCACAACCGTGCGCGCGCGGCGGGGGTGACGGTGCTGTACACGGCGCAGCACGCGCCGGGTGAGCTGGGCCTGGTGCTGCCGGACCTGCGGTCTCGGCTGGGCCAGTGCGTGCGGGTGCTGCTGCAGCCGCTGGACGAGGAAGGGCGGGCGGCGGTGCTGCGCGAGCGCGCGCTGCGGCGTGGGCTGGCGATCGACGAGGCAGCCATCGAGTGGCTGCTGTCGCATACCGGGCGCGAGCTGGGTGGGCTGATCACGCTGCTGGACTGGCTGGACCGGGAGTCGCTGGCGGCGAAGCGGCGGATCACGGTGCCGTTCCTGCGGCAGGTGCTGGAAGAAGGCCGGCCCCGGTACTGAGGGTGGGGTTTTCTTTGCAGGGCTGCTGCCCTGCACCCGCTAGAGCAACGTCAACGTCAACGTCAAAAGCTGGCTTTCCGTGGGATGGCGGGGTGG
>NZ_JACVTV010000080.1:0-20505 GCF_016624625.1 Stenotrophomonas sp. S41
CCCCCCCCCCCCCCCCCCCCCCCCCCCCCCCCCCCCCGACTCTACAAAAGCGGCAGCCGAGCATGGCTCGGCTCTACAAAAACCGGTCAGCGGAACTGCAGCGTCAGCAGGAAGTAACGCCCCAGCGGATCATCCAGCCCGGCCATCTGCCCGCCACTGCCCACCAGGTAATTCACCGGCGCGGTATCCAGCACGTTGTGCACGTCCAGCGCCGCCACCACGCGCGGGCTCAGCTTGCGTGCCACGTGCAGGTTCCAGCGCAGCTGCGCAGGGTTCATGCAGCGATGCGCCTCGCGCTGCGTTTCCGGGCAGTCCTCGCCGGCCAGCCACGCACGCGTGCGGCCCACGCGGTTGCCGCGCAGGGCGATGTCCCACGAAGGGTTCTGCCACTGCACGTTGATGATGCCGGCGAAGGTGGGCGTGGCGTGGCCGCGCAGGTCCACCGATTCGCCATGCGCGCGGTCGCGGCGCAGCTCCTGCTGCTTCAGGCCATCCAGCGAGAACAGCCACTGGCCATCGCGGCCGGCATCGATGCGGTACTCGCCGCGCAGCACCCAGTTGCGCGAGGTGGTGCGGCCGATGTTGTCGAAGGACAGGCGCAGGTCGCGCAGGCGGCCCTGCTCGTCCAGTTCCCAGGTATCGGGGTTCCACAGCGCATCGCTGGGCTGCAGCGCGAGAATCTCGTTGCGCAGCTCGACGATGTTGTGGGTCAGCGACAGCGAGAACGCGTCGGTGGGCGTCCAGCTGGCGGCCAGCGAATGGCTGCGCGAGGTCTCGGCGCGCAGCGCATCGTTCTCCACCACGTCCACTTCCACCGCGCAGCCACCGCCGCGCAGCGTGCGTGCACACGGCGGCAGGGTGTCCGACGCGGGCAGCGCCAGCAGGCCGAAGTAGGCCGGTGGCCGCCGCCGCTCGAACAGGCTGGGTGCGCGGAAGCCGCGACCGCTGGCCAGCAGGAACGACCAGTGCGGGCTCGGGCTCCAGCGCAGGCCGGCACGCGGCGAGAACGCACTGTCACCATCATCGCGGTCCAGCCGCGCGGCCAGGTCCAGGCGCAGCGTCGAGGCCAGTGGCAGGCCGACTTCGGCATATGCCGCGCTGCTCGGCCGCGACAGCCGCCGTTGTTCCAGCGGCAGGCCCAGCGCCAGTTCGCCCTTGCCCAGCAGCGGATCAGGCAGCGAGGTCCAGCGTTCCTGGCGCAGGTCGAGGCCGGTGGCCAGCTGTGCCTTGCCGCCGGGCAGGTCCATCAGTTCGCGCTGCACGCCCCACCAGCCCTGCAGCTGGGTGGTGCGGCCGCGGTTGCGGATGGTCGGGAACAGTTCGTCGGCCAGGCCCGGTGGCAGCGTGGAAAAACCGGGCAGGAAGTCCAGCGCGAGCGCGGCCTCCAGCAGGCGCTCGCTGCGCACGGCGCCGCCGGTACGCAGGTCCACCTGGCTGCGCTGCGCACTCAGTCCGGCCTCCCAGCTGCGGCTGCGCTGGTCGCGGCCGATACCAACGGTCAGGTCGCCTTCGCTGGCGCGCACGCGCGGCTGTACCTCGCCGCCCTCCTGCAGCACCACGTTGAGCAGGGCATTGCGGTTGAAATCCAGCGCCACTGCGGTCGGGCCCAGTTCGAAGCGCTGGCGGTTGTGGCTGGCACGCGCTTCCACATAGGCGTAGCGGCCTTCGCCGCGCTCATGGCGGTAACGCAGATAACCCGACAGCGTGTCCGAGGCCGGCTGCAGCGAACGCGGGCGCACGCTGTCGTACCAGCAGCCATCCTCGTCCTCCTGCAGCGGCGCATGGCATTCGCTGGCCGGGTAG
This sequence comes from Stenotrophomonas sp. S41, assembly GCF_016624625.1. Taxonomy (NCBI): domain Bacteria; kingdom Pseudomonadati; phylum Pseudomonadota; class Gammaproteobacteria; order Lysobacterales; family Lysobacteraceae; genus Stenotrophomonas; species Stenotrophomonas sp. S41. The sequence goes on from NZ_JACVTV010000080.1 coordinate 1,804, forward strand.
TAATCGCCGTTGGCCAGGATCAGGCCGATCGGGTACAGCTCGCTGTCGGCATGCCAGCTACGGCGGTCGCCGGCCACATGGCGCAGGCGGTGCAGGTCGAGGCCGGCAAACCAGGGGTCGCCGTTGTCACGCACACCGCCGGTGGCGGCCTGCACGCGGTGCTGGTCACCATCGCCGCGGCCGCTGACGCCGGTCTGCAGGGTGGCTTCCGGGCCCTCGGCCTGGTCGCGCAGGATGATGTTGACCACGCCGGACATCGCGTCGGCTCCATAGATGGCCGAGGCGCCGCCACGCACCAGTTCGATGCGTTCAACGAAGCTGAGCGGAATGCCGCCGAGGTCGGTCAGGCCGCCTTCCTCCAGCGACACCATCGGGTAGCGCGGCAGGCGGCGGCCGTTGACCAGGAACAGCGTGGCGCGCGGGCCCATGCCGTCCAGGCTGGTGGTGGCCGCCGCGCCCACCGGCAGGTACAGCGAATCGCCACCGCGCGAGGTGCTCAGCGGCGGGTGGCCGTTCATGCCGGGCAGGTGGCGCAGCAGATCGAACAGGGTGCCGTAGCCGCTGCGCAGGATGTCCTCGCGCTCGATCACCGTCACCGGCAACGTGGTCTGCACGGAGGTGCGCGGCAGGCGGCTGCCGGTCACGTGGATCGGTGCCAGGTCCACCTGTGCCGGCCGCTGCGGTCGCGGCGGGGGAGCGGGCGCAGCCACCGCAGGCGCTGCTGCCGCCACGGCATGGCGACGCAGCACGTAGCCGCCGCCGGGTGTGCGCAGGATGTTGACCGGTCGGCCGGCCACCAGCGCCTTCAGCGCAGCGGCAGGTTCCTGCGGTCCCTGCGTTCCGGGCGTGCGCAGGTCGGCCAGCTCACGTGCATCGAACACCAGCGAAACGCCGCTCTGCCGCGCCCACTGCTGCAGCGCCGGCGCCAACGGGCCGGCGGCGATGTGGTATTCGACCGGGGCGGCGGTGGGCGATTCTGCAGCGGCCGTGGCACCGGCCAGGGCAAGCCACAGCAGGACCATCAAACGCTGCCGCAGTGCCCCGGGGCTGGGCATCCGCGCCGCCTCAGTAAGTGCGGCGCAGTTCCAGCGCGCCATCCTTGCGCGGCTGGCCAGCGATCGACCACCCCAGTTCCAGGGCAGACAGCAGTTCATGCGGATCGCCGGCACGGAAGCTGCCGCTCACGGCCAGGTCGGCGATGTCCGGGTCGGCAATCACCAGCGGCGTGCTGCCGTAGCGGTTCATGCGCTCGACCACGGTGGACAGCGGCGTGGCATCGAACACCAGGCGGCCTTCGGGCCAGGCTTCGGCCGCGGCGGTGGTGGCCAGCTGCGGGCCTGGCTGGATGCGGCCGGACGGCGACACCTGCAGCTGCTGGCCCGGGGCGAGCGTGTGCTGGGCGCTGCCGCTGGTTACTTCCACGGCGCCTTCCAGCAGGGCCACTTCCACCCGGCCGTCGCTCAACCGCTCGACCTGGAAGGTGGTGCCGATGTCGCGGATGCTGCTGCCGCCGGCCTGCACCCGCAGCGGGCGCAGGGAGGCGGCCACCTGCAGCTGCATGCGGCCGCGTTCCAGTTCCAGCTCGCGCTTGCGCCAGCCGAAGCGGGCGCTCAGCGTGGTGCCGGCATCGAGGGTGGCGATGCTGCCATCGGCCAGCGTGCGCACCTGCGGCAGGTGGCTGGCGTTGGCGTAGAGCTGCGGGGTGGGATTGCCATCGGTGTAGACCATCCAGCCGATGCCCACGGCCAGGCAGACGCCAGCCGCCGCGGCCACCGAGGGCAGCCAGCGCCGTGCAGGTGTGCGGGCGGCGCGGGCAGCGGCGGTGCGCAGCCACGGGTCCCCGGACAGGCCAGCGCTGCGCAGGTGCAGCTTCTCGGCCTGTGCCCAGGCGGTAACGTGGGAGGGGTGTTCGGCCAGCCAGTCCTCGAACGCTTCGCGCTCGATCGAGGTGCAGTCGGGGGCCTCCAGGCGGGCCACCCAGGCGCTTGCGCGCTCGAACAGCAACGTGTCATCCATGTATGCGTCGCGGGTCACTCACTATCTCCATCAGTGTGGAGAGGATTGCTGCCCAGCTCCTTGCGCAGGCCCTGAAGGGCACGGGCGATGTGTTTTTCCACCGTCTTGGCGGTGATGCCGCAGTGCCGGGCGATCTGTGCATAGCTCATGCCGGTGATGCGGTTGAGCAGATACACCTCGCGGGCACGTTCGGGAAGCTTGAGCAGTGCCTGTCGCAGCAGCGCGATCATCTGGCCGGATTCTGCCTGACGCAGCGGATCGGGAGAAGTGCCGTGCGGCTCCTCGCTGCCGTCGCGTTCACCCAGCGGCAGGTGAGCGCGCGCGTGTGGCGAACGGCCGCGGTCGGCCAGGCGGTTGCGGGCGATGCGGTACAGCAGCAGCCGCAGTTCGTCGGTGCCATGGCCGCGGTAGCGGATCAGCCGCTCGATGCTGTCCTGCGCGATGTCCTCGGCATCCTCCGGGCCGACACCGCGCATGCGCAGGAAGGCACACAGCGGCGCACGTTCCTCACGGATGAAGGCGATGAAGGCATCCGGAACCCCGGCCGGGTCCGGCGCGCGCTGGGGCAGGGGGGAGGGGGCGGACAGGGGGAAGGCCTCGAACGACAAACGCGTCATCGAGTTTTACAAGACCATGACCGCAGGGGGAAGTGCGTGTCGTTTGCGACATGCCTGGATGAATGAGTTCAGATTTTCGCGTGCGACGCACTGGGGGTGTTCGGTGCGCTGCGGCGTTCTGCTTTCGTCCCGCGTGGTGCGGGTTGGAGAGAGAGACCGCAATGAAGCATTCGAAGTTGAGCCTGGCCCTGGCCGGCCTGGTGGGTATGGCAACGCTGGGCGCGATCGGCGACGCAGCGGCGATGAACTACCACGTGCAGGACGACCGCGTCGTTCTCAGTGGTGGCGTGACCTTCGCCGACGTCGTCGCGCTGCCGGCGCTGCTGGCCAAGGCACAGGAAGAAGGCCGCCCGATCCGCGAAGTCGTGCTGCGCACCTCCAACGGTGGCGCGCTGATCGCCGGTGAGTGGCTGCAGGCCATCATCCGCACCCAGGGCCTGGACACCATCGTGTCTGGCCACTGCATCTCGTCGTGCTCGATCATGCAGTCCGGCGGCGTCAACCGTTACCTGGCCGGCGACCTGCCGGTGGTCGACTCGGTGCAGATCCACGCCGCCAGCAGCGGCGGCCGCATCACCTACAGCCCGTCGCCGCGCATGACCCAGATCTACACCGGCAACTACGGCGGCGGCATGGATGCCGGCCTGCTGCACAAGGCCATGTATGAAGTGGTGGCGCCCAACGGCCTGCTGGTGTTCCGCGACCCGTCGCGCACCACCGGCACCTCGGTCAGCTTCGACCCCGATGGCAGCGGCCGCAACCTGCAGCTCTTCCCGGGCCAGGACATCTACAGCAACCACATCATCACCGAGGCCGGCTACCGCGACCCGGGCGATACCCTCACTGTTACCGGCAACGTCAGCGGTGACATCAACCCGGGCTACATGGCCACCGCACGGCAGCTGCAGGCGCTGGTGGATGATGATTTCGCGCGCTGGAACGACGACGAGTACGAGACCACCTACATCAACTATGCGGTGACCCTCTACAACCTTGCGTCCAACGGCCCGAACGGCGTTGGCCAGTTCTCGCTGCAGGATTACCTCAACGATCCGGGCAACCAGGCGTTCCTGCAGGGCCAGCTGCGCCTGGCCGACCTGGATGCCTCCGCGCTGGCCAACTCGGCCGGCGTGATCCGCGTGGCCAAGGGCGGCACCTGGCGCACCTCGGCCACCACCGGCGCTGATTTCATGCTGGTCGACGGCGGCACCATCGCCCTGGAAGGCGGCGCCCTGCGCGCACCGGAAGTGCGGGTGATGGCCGGCGGCCTGGTGGTCGGCCACGGCGACATCGCCTCGCTGGAAACCGACACCGATGCACTGCTCGACGCCACCGGCCCGTCGCTGCGCGAGGACGGCTTCAACCGCCTGCGCGTGTACGGCACGCTGATGCCGCGCGGTGGCGACCTGGTCACCCATGGCTACGTCAACATCATGCCGGGCGGCAACGTGCTGTTCGACGTCACCGAAGCCGGTGGCAGTGCCGCCGGTCGCCTGCGCGTGGGCAGCTTCTATGACGGCGGGCAGACCGATGGCGCACTGGTGATCTCGCCGGGCGCGCACCTGGAGTTGAACGTCGCCCAGGGCTTCTACGCCGGCAACTACCAGCGTGAACTGGTCACCGGCCCGATCTACGAGGATGGCTTCGCCGATGCCGTGCGCCTGGGCGATACCGGCTACAGCGCCAGCATCACCGACAACGAAGTCTTCCGCCCGCGCCACAACTCGCTGCTCAGCTTCAACATCCACCAGAGCGAAGACGGCCTGTCGCTGACCGCGAACCCGGGCTTCGACCAGCTGGCACAGCTGACCGCCAGCAACGGCAACCAGAGCCTGGGCGTCGCCCTGGCCGCCGCAGGTGATCGCCAGGACGCGCGCCTGAAGTCGCTGCTGGGCGCCCTGCAGTTTGCTGACCGCGATGTCATCGCGCAGCAGGCCGGTGCCCTGCGCGGTGACGCGCATGCCAGCCTGCGTCTGGCCGACAACGCCCTGCTGGGCAGCATCGGCAACGTGGTCACCCAGCATCAGGCCGGCCTGCGCAGCGGCAATGGTGATGCCGGCGGCCTGGCCGCGCAGGCGGCGCAGGCCGCGTCGGCACAGCCGGGCATGGCCAATGGCAGCCTGTTCAACCAGCTGGCCATGCACCTGGTCGAGCCGGCCGCTCAGGCGGTGGCTGGTTCGAGTGGCGTCAACTATGGCGACAGTGCGCGTAACCACGGCTTCTGGGGCCGCGGCTTCGGCAGCCACGGCCGCATCGATGGCGACGGCGGCGTGGCCGGCCTGACCCACACCGTGGGCGGCATCGTGCTGGGCGCCGATACGCGCGTGGCCGATGACCGCGTCAGCCTGGGCGTGAGCGTGGCGGCGGCCGACATGTCGACCAAGGCCCGTGATGGTTCCGGCTTCACCGGTGACGTGCGCGCGCTGGACATCGGCGGTTACATCGATGCCACCTATGCGCGTGGCTACCTGTCGGCCGCCGTGCGCTACACCGACCTGCGCCACGACACCCGTCGCGGCATTGCCGGCATCGATGGCCTGGGCGATCCGCTGCGCGCCAAGTACAACAACGATGCGGTCTCCGCGCGCCTGGAGCACGGCTTCAGCTTCACCACCGGCAATGGCCTGGTGGTGCAGCCGCTGCTGCCGGTGGTGGATTACGCGCGCACCTCGGCCACGCGTTTCAACGAAGGGCAGGGCGCCGGCGCACTGGCTGGCCGTGGCGACAGCCTGGAAAGCATCCGCGTGGGTGCCGGCCTGCAGCTGTTCAAGACCTTCAATGGCAAGAATGGCGAGCGCATCACCCCGCGCGCCCGCGTGGTCTGGCAGAAGGAACTGGGCGACACCCAGGCCCGCTACAGCACCGGCTTCGCCGCCGCCCCGGACCTGGTGTTCGGCAGCAGCAGCCAGACCCTGGGCGAGCAGGTGCTGGCCTGGAACCTGGGCGTCACCAGCCGCGCCAGCGACCGCCTGTCGGTGATGGTCGACTACGTGGGTGAGCGCCGCGATGGCCAGGTGCAGAACGGCGTGATGCTGGGCCTCGGCTACGCGTTCTGAGTAAAGGGCGCACCGGCGGCATGACCGCCGCCGGTGCGCTATGGTCTGCGCAGGTTTCCCGTGCAGGCCCGCCATGCAGATTGCCGTGTTCAGCGCCCGTCCTTACGACCGCCGCTTCCTGGAAGAAGCCAACGCGCGCGACGGCGCCGGGCAGGGCTTCCAGTTCGTCCATTTCGACGCCGCGCTGGAGGTGCACACCGCGGCACTGGCGCAGGACTGCGCCGCCGTCTGCGTATTCGTCAACGACCGCCTCGATGCGCCCGTGCTGCAGGCGCTGCATGCACTGGGCGTGCGCGCCGTGCTGCTGCGCTGCGCCGGCTTCAACAACGTCGATCTGGCCGAGGCTGCACGCCTGGGCCTGTTCGTCGCCCGCGTGCCGGCCTATTCGCCCGAGGCCGTGGCCGAACACGCGCTGGCGCTGGTGATGACCCTCAACCGGCAGACCCACCGCGCCTACAACCGCGTGCGCGAAGGCAACTTCATGCTGGATGGCCTGCTGGGCCGCACCCTGCACGGGCGCACCGTGGGCATCGTCGGCACCGGCAAGATCGGCCTGGCCACCGCACGCATCTTCCGTGGCATGGGCTGCACCGTGCTCGGCCATGACCCGTACCCGTCGCCGGACTTCGACGGGGTGGGCGAGAGCGTAGGGCTGGATGAGCTGTTGGCGCGCGCGGACATCGTCTCGCTGCACTGCCCGCTGACCCCCGACACCCAGCACCTCATCAACGACGCCTCGCTGGCGCGGATGAAGCCTGGCGCGATGCTGGTCAACACCTCGCGTGGCGGGCTGGTGGATACCCACGCGGTGATCCGCGCGCTGAAGTCGCGCCGGCTGGGCCATCTGGCCATCGACGTCTACGAGCAGGAGAGCGCGCTGTTCTTCCAGGACCTGTCCGGCGAGATCATCGACGACGAGGCCTTCCAGCGCCTGATGACCTTCCCCAACGTGCTGGTGACCGGCCACCAGGGCTTCTTCACCGTGGAGGCGCTGCAGGAGATCTCGGCCATCACCCTGGGCAACCTGGCCGATTTCGCCGCCGGGAGGGCATGTGCCAACCGGGTAGGGGCGGATTGACCAGCGGGGTGGGCTGCCCGTAAAATCGCCTGCTCAGCCGGAATAGCTCAGTTGGTAGAGCGGCGCATTCGTAATGCGTAGGTCGCAGGTTCGACTCCTGTTTCCGGCACCAGTTGTAGAAGAGCCCCGGCCTTGGTCGGGGCTTTTTGTTCTGGGTGGGTCGTCGGAATTGATTGATTGGTGAGGGCTTTTTCTGCCGGACAGATTGCTTGCTCGGCGTCCCTACTACTAGTTGCGAATGGTACGCATCCTTGGAGCTCACGCAGGGAACGGTCCGGATTTGACTTCCGGTAGCCTTACGATGAAGCTCAACAGTGGCGCTGCTTTTGATCCGCGATCACAGGGGCAAATCGGATGCCTTGCAAAGCTGTCTGGCGACGGCGACGGCGACGGCGACGGCGACGGCCAAGGACAACCCGGCCTAAGAGTGTTCGTCCATGCGGTGGGACGGACAGCTTTCCGACGAAGACGGGTGCGGCCATTCGGCAGCAAGAATGGTCGCACCTTTGCATAACTCGCAGAGTCTTTTTACTGGCGCGATTGACGCCACGCTTCAAACATCTTTAGTGACTGAATCTCTGCCGGAAGCTGGAGGCCTCGAGCGAGTCGCTGCGTGACAATGTCAATCTTTGAGAGCTTCTGCCTTATTGGAGTGATCTTGATTGTGTTTGGGATCGCATCGTACTCAATCTTGAGCTGATTAAGCTTATCTAGGCCTTGGCTGAAGCTCTGGTTGGCAGAGTAGTCATCGGCTGCTCGGTAGTTCAATTGCACTCTGAGGTCAAAGTACGTCGTTGAGTGCCTCTCCGACATCGATTCTAAGTTGACCTTCTGCGCATCAACAATCTCCCAAGCATCCTCGAAGCGATGCAGGAACATATAGCTGCGCGCCAGACTTAGTCCAACTTCAGGAGATGCTGGGTCAAATTTATGTGCAGCCTCAAACTGCTGCATAGCTTCTTCTACTGAGTCTTCTCTATAAAGTAAGAACTTCCCATACCAATAATGAATCTGCGCAGATTGAGGGGACAGCTGGAGCGCAAGCTCGTAATTGTCGCGTGCCTCCTGTAGGTTCCCCGAGTGCTCATGGAAAAATGCCGTGACCCGCGCAACTTCAAAATAGTCTGGAGAAAGTCGTCGTGATTCCTCAAGAATCTCGTATGCGTGGTCGTTCTTTCCATCGTGAAGCGCGGAAAGCGCGTCTCGTAGCATCTTTGCGACAACTCGGTCGCTCTTTAGTCTGACCTTGATTGTGGACTGACTGTACTTGTTTGCGGCGGCCGAGTTGGATCCCCCTTCAAGGACGGCAGTTAGCTTATTTCTGTTCGTGTTTACGCGCTGCTTAAACGAGTTTGAAGGTCTGTGGTACTTGTTCAAGTAGGCTCTTGCCAGCTCGGAGAGTTGGTAAGTAGTCTTAATCGAGCCGCCCGCCGACTTAGACTGCTCGGCGAGCATGTTAGTACTTAAGAGAACTTGTAGCGACTTCTGGATCCGTAGCGCATTGAATCCTGTGAGGTATGAGAGCTCGGCAATATCCTTGTATCCCGGGGCGCACTGCATGGTAGATGTAACATCCCTCGCATCTTGCGATAGGAAGTTGTAAACGTTGGACATGCAGAATTCGAGGAAGAGAGACGAGTTTTGGAGTGCGGCCTCCGGTGTGGCCCCTGCCTGGACTGCGCTGACGAACCACTTTATGTAGCCTGGATTAAGGTGCATTCTTGTTGCAAAGCGACGTAGTGTCTGGTCGTCTTGCTTTGAGATTGACGGGCAGTTCCGTATCCTTCCAAGCATGCGAAGCAACTGAGCCCCGTATTTCTCCTCGATGCCAGGGAGTTTGATTGGGTATTCATAGGCGCCAAGGCCAATTCTTGAAGTTATGATAAGCTTGCTTCCATTGGGAAGTGCGCTGACGAATTGCCTGATGGTGTCATCAAGAATTGTCTCAAGATTATCTATAAATAATGCAATTTTGAAGGTCTTCAGGTACTCGATAACGTCCTCGAGTGGAGAAGGGCTATTTGCTGCGCCGAGATAGGAGGATACCTCTCCAAGTACACCAATTGAAGACGTGATTGCTCCATGTATGTCGCGAATCTCAGTGGCAGCTATCTGGGTGGTTTTTGACGAGACCCAGACAATCGCATCAAAAGGTCGCGATTTGTCTTCGAGTAGTTCGTAAGCCACTTTCAGTGCTAGTGCACTCTTGCCTACGCCGCCTTCGCCAACAATTGAGATCACTGGGAAATTGCCAAGGCACAATTGCTTTAGGGTTCGCAGGACGTCATCTCTCCCGACTAAACCAGTCTCATCGAAATCTGGAATGGGCAGATTATGCGAGATTAGGTCTTCGCTTTCATTTGCCGGGATCTCAAGTCGCAACACATAGCTCGCATCTTCCGAGAGCTTCTCTAACGTTTCATCAAGATGTGGCCACCTCGAAGGTCCGCTTTTATGCAGGGCCTCGCATAGGTCTGTTACGAACGGTAGGTCCTCGACATTCAGCGGACGGAAGTGCATTACGCGATTTCTTATTGCAACCACTTTTTCGAGATCAGAGGTGCGATGTTTGACCTCCGCAGTTAGCTCGGTTGGGAACTTCTCGCGTTGAGAGTTAATGATCTGGAAGGTGTCCCCAAAATCTAGGTACTCGACGACATCCTTCACTCTCGGGTCGTCGATTTCAAATCCTACATCTTTCTCAAGTCGATCCAGTGCGCGGCTGGAGATTCCTTTGTCTAGCTTTGACTGCGATAGAGAGTCTTCTCCAAGGAAGATCCTGATGCTCGTCTTAAGATCATGCTCTAGGGCGCTCAATAGAGCGTATGTCGTCATTCGACTGAGGTTAAAGGCCATGGATTGATTTCCATTAGTTCCGTCTAAAATCCGTATATCGGCCGAGTTGGGGCCAACTTTAGGCACATTGATCGGACAGTTGGTGGACTTAATTAATGATCACTCACTTGCGGACGATCCTTATCCAATCACCAACTCGCATCCCGTCCTAAGTTGGACTTATCGCCACTTACGGACAGTCTGTCAATGTCATCTGCCTTCACCAAACGCATTGTTTTCACAGCTGAACCCAAGGATCGCCCCTATGAGCTCAGGGACCCTCAGGTTCGCGGCCTGATCCTCCGTGTGCAGCCCTCTGGGCACAAAGCTTGGATCGTGACCTGGACGCACGGTAAGCGTCGTACCTCGGGGTCGGTCGAACATCTGACGCTTGATCAGGCCCGCGACCAAGCCCGGCAAGCGGTCGCTGAATACGTTCAGCCCGGGTTGCCAGCGCTTGCGAAGTCCAAGCCCACCAGTTGCACTCTCGAAGTGCTCCTGTGGCTTCATTCGGCGCGGTCGCATGTGATTCACTCAGTCAAGTCACAGGTCTGCGCGCCTCGGTTCGTGGAATAGTACAAATCCATGGCCTGCGATTGAACAACGAGACCGCCAGTAAGCTTTTTCAAAATTCTCGTGGAAGTGACTCAGGGATGAAAGCAGATCACCGGACTGTGCTGTTGTGGCTACTGGCTTCACTGGGGGCATGCGTTCTACTGTTCGTGCTTCTTTTCGATCGGTATTCCTACTATGACTATCAGAAAGGAAAATGCGAGGCGGCAGGCCCTGTTGAGTTGGTCGTCAGTCTGGTCGGGAGCTTCGATTCCGGCCGGCCAAGAGAAAGATCGTCTCCTTACTACTTGAGAGTTGAGATCGTCGGCGAAAACAAGGGGCGTGTTGATCTCAGTGAGGCCAGGCTGACCTCATCGAAGTCGAGGGAAAGTGTTGATCTTGGTGACATCAGGAAGACTGAGGTGGCAAGGCAGGGTGACCCTGTCCCTGTGATCGTGTACTCGGTGGACTCTCTCCGGCTGGACTACGACGACTACGTTTTTGAGGGGGCGGTTGCCACAGATCCAGTCGGCAGGAGTAGCTCGGTTGCATTTACCTGCTCTTTGACTAAAAGCTATCGAAGTGAGTGGCGTATTCCTTTCTGGGACGCCTTGATGAGTGTTTAGCCTGCATAGGGCGGGCGTAGCTCGGGAGATCGCAGTAGTGGGAACTGAGGACCGCGCCTTTCTCGCACATCTGCTTGAGCGGGGTCTGTTGGCCGTCGGCAACAGGGTCGATTCAGTGCAGATGGACGCGTATTGGTCAGGAAACATCACGGTTCCGGTGCCGATCGATGCGGAGGTTGAGGCGTATCTGCTGCGTGCGGACGCCGATGCATTGATCCGCGCGGCCCTGTGGGTCGTGCGCAATCACTTCCTGTCCGCTACCCATCCCGCGTTGCATATGCGCGTGGTTCGCTGGCTGTTCGCCCAGGATCGGTTGGCGCGCTCCGAGCTGCTCGGCTTGCTTGCGCTGATATCGCGCCATGGGCTGGACCAGGACGGTGAGGAAATCGCCCTGATCGCGTGGGACACGCTGGAAGAGGGAAGGTTGCACGAGGGCGAGGAGCTGATTGTTCCCATGCTGTGGTGCCTCGGCCCGTCCACAGCGAGACTGTTTGTTGATTTCAACAACCGCGATGCCGACGGCCACCTGCGGCTCAATCTGTGCGGCACGCAGAACGACGTTGCCGCGCAGTCGCTCGTCCTGCAGGATGGGTTGATCGCCACTGGCTATGACGGTGACTTGGCTGCGGCCATCATCGTGATCGGGGCAGGCAGGGAAGGTGTGTGGAGAGCCAGGATCGTGGATGGCCCCTGGGAGGAGCTGCGAAAGTTGATCGTTTGAGGTTACGGAGGAGGGAGCCCAGGCTGCCGTATTTCAATGGAAGAACGTTGTATCGGGGTGCAATGATGAAGTCAGGTGGTCTGGTTCTTGCGGTTCTCGTTTTGCTGGCACTGTCCGGCTGTGAAGCTCCGCCGCGCTTCGACGTCTGCAAGTATCGTGGGAACTCAGATTCTGAGAATTTCTGCGTTGTTTCCTATGTGTATCTGATGGCGCATCCCGAGCAGTTTGAGGGGCGGGATGTGGAGTTCCGGGCGTGGGCTCGCGTGGCCAGCGATGCCACCCTCCTGTTCCCGACCAAGGAGGCCATGGACGATGGTGAGTCTATCTCGTCCATGGTTGTTTACGGGGAAGCGATGGCGCCTGATCTTCTGCAGAGCGCGCGCGTTGCACGCGTTCTTGTGCGGGGAAGGTTCTGTCTGTCTGAGGGAAAGGTGCACCCTTTGGACGCCGAGCGACTTGGGATCATCCAGAACGCCGTGATCCTGCCTTAGGCCGGAGTGCTGCCGACCTATCTTTCGCCCAGGCTGTCGGTTCCTGCACGCCACATCGGCCGTTTGCGTCACAACGGCCCGGGTCCACGCGTTGTCCGTGCATGCCTTGGAAGTTTCCCATGCAACAGCTGGGAAGCAGAAAGCGTCACGCGTCCTGCTGAATCCCAGGTCGTCTGCGCCACCTCATGTCGTGTACACCCTCACATCAGCGCACTCGCGACTTTCCATGTCGCCTCTGCCACTCCCGCGCGCATGCAACACTCCCTCCCACACGCTCGACGCATCCGATCCTTTCGGATTTTTCTCATTGAATCGAACGTGCAGGCGTAAACAACATGGCGCGCCACCGAAAAAGGGTGGCCGGGCGTGCAAACCCGAGTCAGATGTCACTTACGCTTGCCAGCCGGCACCGTCCTGAAGCGGTGTCGGCTGGCAATCCGTCGGCCCTTCTATGGCGGGCGGTGCGTGGGGGTCTTCGGACCCGCCGGTCAATGGTGACTATCTGCCCCGGTTTGCAACCCGCACCGTCCGCCACCCGCCTCCGCGCGGTGGCGCTGTTAAGTAAAGCCACGGAAGCCGACGCCATGACCACCCGCAAGACTCCGCCGTTCCCCATCGATGACCCCATCAACGACGACGCCAACCCTGCCGATGAACTGAGCACCTTCCAGGGCTGCCTCCGGCGCATCCGTGATGGCGAAGGTTCCGATGGCATGCTCTGGCCGGAAGAGAACCTGTCCGAAGGCCGCCGCCAGTCGCTGGCGCGCATCGACCGCGCGGCCGTGGCCATCCTGACCGCGGTGGAAATGCTGCACGCGGCCAGTCGCTGCGAGTCGGTGGCCACGCCCAAGCGCCATCTGGATGAGGGCGTGGTCGAGGGGCTGTTTTTCGCCTGCCGCGAACTGGCCGAACTGGTGTGCAGGGAAGTCAGGCCAAGCTGACCGCCCTCTCTCGCTGGCGGAGCTATTCAAACCCGCTGTCCCGGCACTGGGCTGCCTGATACGCTGCGCCTGCACGCCGCGCCGCGCGGCCCCAGGGATTGTGTGCCATGGCATCAGGGAATGTGTTGAGCCGGTCCATCCTCGCCGCAGCCTTCGTGGTTGCGGCCGCACTGCCTGCGCTGGCAGGGGCCGCGCCGGAAGCCGAGACCACCCGTTTCGTACGGGAAACCCGGCAGCTGGAAGTTTCTCCGCTGCAGCCCGGCGCGGATGACATGCGGCGGTGGCTGTTCAACTGGGCGCTGGAAACCCCGGATTATCAGGTGATTATCTGCCCGGTCCTCGGGCTGCCCGAGACCGTGGATGAGGAAACCTCGATCGCGCCGGAAGTACTCGCGCAGCAGACATTTGGAAACCTGGCGTACCAGATCACCGAAGGCAGCGACGGCGAGGAGCTGGATCGGCAGCTGGCGGGCGTGGAAAGTGCGCTCAAGGCCTACGCGGTGTTCATGAAGGCTGATCCCTCGTTGAAGATCCCGGGCGTGGATCACCTGGCTGCGCTGAAGAAGGCCGGCACCCTGCGCGCGCATGTGGCGGCGGTCCTTGAGGAGAAGTGCGGCGCCGATGCTCCCCGGGAAACCCTGAGTCTGGACGCGGAGGATGCGGCGCCGTCGGACCTCACGGTGTTCCTGGGCGATTTCCTGCGCGGCACCAGCGTGGTCTATCCGATGCAGGTGGGCCAGTGGCAGGCGGTAGATGAGCGCCGGTACGACGATGTACTGGGTGGCGCTTCGGTCCGCTTCGAGCGGCCGGGCGACAAAACCGGCTGGATCGACCTGTACTTCTATCCCGCCGGCGTGCAGGAACCGGCCCAGCGGCGGGAGGCGGCCGAAGGCGAGCGCGAGGCGTTGCTGGATGCGCGCAGGGAACAGATGGCCAGCGAGCGCGACATGTCCCCGCTGCAATCAATGGTGGTGCCGGTCGCCAGTCTCGGGCCCGGTGGGCCTGCACGGGTGGATGCGAACGTGCTGGACTTCCGTTACAGCCACGAGGGCACGGCTTACAGCTCGGTGATGGTCTTCGCGATCGACCGCATGTACGCCATCAAGTTGCGCTACAGCGTGGAAGCGACGGCGGCCAGCCGCGAGCAGGCGCGCCGCGAGGCGGAAACCTTCTTCAAGGCACTGCTGCCGGGCGTGGAGATCATCAGCTTCGGCAGTTGCGGCGGGCTGCCTGCGGAGGATCAGCTGCGGCTGCGCATGGGCTGCGTGGGCGCCGATCCACTGCTGCCGGTAGTGGGCGAGGGCCAGCGCGAGCTGCGCTTCGAGTACCCGGCGGTCCATGGCGCGGCGGGGCAGTAGGGTCGCCAGCCATCTGCATTCCTGAATGCGTTCATCGGGCTTTGCCGATTCCGGCATCCCCGCGCTCTGCCCACCCGGTGCGACAACGTGTCGCAGCGATATCCGGCCACTTCCTGCGCTGGATCATTGTCAATGCTCTTCTTAAATGATGCGTGACGGCCTAAAATTGAAAGGCTGACTCGACCCCACCTCACTGCCTGTCTCAACCGCAGGCGGGACCGGCTTTGGCCGGAGCGGGCAGGACGGGGAACGGCATTCCCTCGCAATTGGATCGACCGATGATTCCGTTGAAAACCCTTGGGCGCTGGTTGCGCCCGGGCCTGCTGCTGTCGTTGCTGGTGATGCTCACCGGTTGCGATGCAGTGGCCATCCTCAGTCCGAAGGGCCAGATTGGCCAGGATGAGAAGACCCTGCTGATCACGGCCACCGTGCTCATGCTGCTGGTCGTCATCCCGGTCATCATCATGACCCTGACCTTCGCGTGGAAGTATCGCGCCTCCAACACCAAGGCCCGCTACGAGCCGAAGTGGTCCCACTCCACGGCGATCGAGGTGGTGGTGTGGTCGATCCCCTGCATGATCGTGCTGGTCCTGGCGGTGCTGACCTGGCGGTCCTCGCACGCGCTTGACCCGTACAAGCCGCTGGAATCGGACGTCAAGCCGGTGACCATCGAGGCGATCTCGCTGGACTGGAAGTGGCTGTTCATCTATCCGGAAGAGAAGGTTGCGGTCGTCAACGAGATCAAGTTCCCGGTCAACACCCCTCTGAACTTCAAGATCACGTCCGACACGGTGATGAATGCGTTCTTCATCCCGCACCTGGGCAGCATGATCTATTCGATGGCGGCGATGGAGACCAAGCTCCACCTGATCGCCAACGAGACCGGTGAATTCCCGGGCATGTCCTCGCACTACAGCGGCCTGGGCTTCGCCAAGATGCATTTCACCGCCTATTCGGTCACCGATGCCGAATACCGCCAGTGGCTGGACCAGGCCCGCGCCGGCAAGGAAACGCTGGACCAGGCCTCCTTCAAGGCCCTGGGCGAAGCGAAGAACTCCGAGTGGTACCCGGTGACCTACTACGGCACCGTGGAAGAAGGCCTGTTCGACTGGGTCCTCGCCAAGCACATGGGTGACAACAAGCACTACGGCATGAAGCATTCCCACACGGGTGCTGCTGCGGCAGATGCGGCCAGCCATGAAGCGCACGAGGGGCACGCCCCGACCGACGCGCATGACTCCAAGGAATCCGGGAAGAACCTGGACGCCACCGAAGAACACGAACACGCTGGCCACGAAGGCCACATGGGTTCGGGAGAATGAACATGCTGGGAAAACTCTCTCTTGAGTCGATCCCCCACGATCCGATCGTGCTGACCACCCTGGTCGGCGCGGTGCTGGGTGGCCTGGGCGTCATCGCCCTGATCACCAAGTTCAAGCTGTGGGGCTATCTGTGGAAGGAGTGGTTCACCTCGGTGGACCACAAGAAGATCGGCGTGATGTACCTCATCGTCGCCTTCGTCATGCTGCTGCGCGGTTTCTCCGACGCCATCATGATGCGTACCCAGCAGGCCATCGCCGTCGGCGGGTCCGAGGGTTACCTGCCGCCGCACCACTACGACCAGATCTTCACCGCCCACGGCGTGATCATGATCTTCTTCGTGGCGATGCCGCTGATCACCGGCCTGATGAACCTGGCCGTGCCGCTGCAGATCGGTGCGCGCGACGTCGCGTTCCCGTTCGTCAACTCGCTCAGCTTCTGGCTGTTCGTGTCCGGCGCGGTGCTGATCATGCTGTCGCTGTGGATCGGTGAATTCGCCGCCACCGGCTGGCTGGCCTTCCCGCCATTGTCGGGTATCGAGTACAGCAACAATGTAGGTATGGACTACTACATATGGGGCCTACAGGTAGCGGGCCTGGGTACCACCCTGAGTGGTATCAACTTCTTCATCACCATCTTGAAGATGCGCACCCCGAGCATGAAGCTGATGCAGATGCCGGTGTTCACCTGGACTGCCCTGGTGACCAACGTGCTGATCGTCGCTGCCTTCCCGGTGCTGACCATCACCCTGGTGCTGCTGACCCTGGATCGTTACCTGGGTACGCACTTCTTCACCAATGATGGTGGCGGCAACGCCATGCTGTACATCAACCTGATCTGGATCTGGGGCCACCCGGAAGTCTATATCCTGGTGCTGCCGGCCTTCGGCGTGTTCTCCGAGGTCATCGCGACCTTCTCGCGCAAGGCACTGTTCGGCTACAAGGGCATGGTCTACGCCACCGCCTGCATCGGCGTGCTGTCGTTCATCGTGTGGCTGCACCACTTCTTCACCATGGGCTCGGGTGCCAACGTCAATGCCTTCTTCGGCATCACGACGATGATCATCTCGATCCCGACCGGCGTGAAGATCTTCAACTGGCTGTTCACCATGTTCCGCGGTCGCGTGCAGTTCACCACGCCCGTGCTGTGGACCATCGGCTTCATGGTCACCTTCACCATCGGCGGCATGACCGGCGTGATGCTGGCGATCCCGGCCATCGACTTCGTGCTGCACAACAGCCTGTTCCTGATCGCCCACTTCCACAACGTCATCATCGGCGGCGTGGTGTTCGGCATGTTCGCCGGCATCACCTACTGGTGGCCGAAGATGTTCGGCTTCCGCCTGAACGAGTTCTGGGGCAAGTGCGCGTTCTGGTGCTGGTTCATCGGCTTCTACGTGACCTTCATGCCGATGTACGTGCTGGGCTTCATGGGCATGACCCGTCGTCTGCAGAGCACCGTGAACCCGGCCTACGAGCCGTTCCTGCTGGTTGCCGCCGTGGGCGCCTTCATCGTGGGTGCCGGCATCCTGTGCCAGATCATCCAGGTGGCCGTGTCGATCCGCGACCGCAAGAAGACTGCCGACCTGACCGGCGACCCGTGGGATGCCCGTACGCTGGAGTGGGAAACCTCTTCGCCGCCGGCCTTCTACAACTTCGGCGCCCTGCCGGAAGTCACCGAGCTGGACGATTTCTGGGAGCGCAAGCAGCGTGGTGAAGCCTGGCCGAAGCCGGCCAAGTACACCGACATCCACATGCCGCGCAACACCGGCACTGGCGTGGTGATCGGCGCCTTCAGCCTGGTGTTCGGCTTCGCGATGATCTGGCACATCTGGTGGCTGGCCATCATTGGCTTCGTCGGCATGATCGCCACGTTCATCTACCGCACCTTCGACCAGGACGTGGACTACTGGGTCCCGGCCGCCGAGGTGGAACGCATCGAGAACGAACACCGCAAGCACCTGGAATCCCAGGGCCTGGTGAAGTCGGAGCTGAAGGCATGAGCACCAATACCTCGACCCTGAGCCACGGGCACGCCGCGCAAGCGGCGGCCCATGGCCATGACGACCACGAGCACCACGACACCGGCGGCAACACCGTCTTCGGTTTCTGGGTGTACCTGATGAGCGACTGCCTCATCTTCGCCTCGCTGTTCGCCACCTACGTGGTGCTGGCCGGTGGCACCGACGGTGGCCCGGGTCCGAAGGACCTGTTCGAGCTGCCGTTCGTGGCGTGGGAAACCGCGCTGCTGCTGACCTCGTCGCTGACCTTCGGCCTGGGCATGATCGCCATGCACCGCAAGCAGGTCGGCCAGATGCTCCTGTGGCTGGGCGTGACCTGGCTGCTGGGCTTCGGCTTCATGTGCATGGAAGTCTATGAATTCCATCACCTGATCCATCAGGGCTATGGTCCGGACCGCAGTGCCTTCCTGTCGGCGTTCTTCGCCCTGGTCGGTACCCACGGCCTGCACGTCAGCGCCGGCCTGCTGTGGCTGCTGGTGATGTTCGTGCAGCTGAAGAAGTACGGCCTGACCCCGACCAACAAGACCCGCATGGCGTGCCTGAGCCTGTTCTGGCACTTCCTGGATCTCATCTGGATCGGCGTGTTCTCCGTCGTCTACCTCAATGGAGCGCTGTAATGGCACATGACAACCATGCACATGACCACGCAGCGGGTGGCGAGAGCCACGGCAGCGTCAAGTCCTACCTGATCGGCTTCGTGCTGGCGGTGGTGCTGACCGTCATCCCGTTCTGGGTGGTGATGTCCGGCGATTTCTCGCGCACCGTCTGCGGTGTGGTGATCGCGGTCACCGCGGTGCTGCAGATGCTGGTCCACCTGGTGTTCTTCCTGCACCTGGACCGCTCTTCGGAAAGCCGCTGGAACGTCAACGCTGCTGCCTTCACCATCGTGGTGATCGGCATCATCGTGGTCGGCACCCTGTGGGTCATGCACAACATGAACGTGCACATGATGCACTGACGTCTTCGCGACGTTGCCACACGCGAAAAGGCCGCCCTTCGGGGCGGCCTTTTTGTTTGGGTTGACCCGTCCTGAATTGGGTTGACACCTTTTCCCTCTGGAAAAGGAATGTT
>NZ_JACVTV010000081.1:0-20500 GCF_016624625.1 Stenotrophomonas sp. S41
CGCGCGCGCGCGATCCGGGGGCCGCGCGCCTGGGGCGGCGCGGGGCCATGCCCGGCGACCACCCCACACAGGGACTCAGCCGAATTCCGGCGGCACCGGGCCGTACTGGTTTGCTTCCGGTGTGCCCGGCAGCAGGGTGAACACGAAGATCACCAGGCCGCCAAACGGGATGAGGGCCAGCAGGTACAGCCAGCCCGACTGGTTGCAGTCATGCAGGCGGCGCACGGTGACAGCGATGACCGGCAGCAGGGTGGCCAGCCAGAACAGGACAAACAGGATGATCGACGCGATGCCCAGGCCATCGGACTGCATCACCAGCGCGGTGATCATCGGCACCATCAGCACCACCGAGACGATCAGCATGAACAGCTGGAACATCCAGTATTCGCGACGGTTGGCACGACCGTCGAACTGGGCGTAACGCTTCAACGGCAGGATGAGCTGGTCCATGGCAGGAAAGTCCTTGGGAAAAGAAGGCGCGCAGTGTGCCAAAAGCCGGCAGGCGCGACAAACCCCCGATCAACGCCCCTTCGCCGCCCTCGCCGCCTCGCGCTCTGCGCGCAGCCGGTCCAGCTTTTCCTTCAACTTGATCTCCAGCCCGCGCGGCACCGGGTTGTAGTAGACCCGCTCGCCCATTGCGTCCGGGAAACCCGTCTGGTCCAGCGCGATACCGCCTTCGGCATCATGGTCGTACTGGTACTCGGCACCGTAGCCGAGCTCCTTCATCAGCTTGGTCGGGGCGTTGCGCAGGTGCAGCGGCACTTCTTCGGTACCGCTTTCGCGCACGTCGGCCTTGGCCTGGTTGAAGGCCGCGTAGCCGGCGTTCGACTTGGCGGTACTGGCCAGATACAGCACCAGCTGCGCGAAGGCGAGCTCGCCCTCCGGGCTGCCCAGGCGCTCGTAGATATCCCACGCTTCCAGCGCCATGCTCTGCGCGCGCGGGTCGGCCAGGCCGATGTCCTCGATGGCCATGCGGGTCAGCCGGCGCGCCAGGTAGGACGGATCGCAGCCGCCATCGAGCATGCGCGTCAGCCAGTACAGCGCGGCATCCGGGTTGGAACTGCGCACGGATTTGTGCAGGGCCGAGATCTGGTCGTAGAACTGCTCGCCGCCCTTGTCGAAGCGGCGCGTGCGGTCGGCCAGCACCTGGGTCAGGGTCTGCGGGGTGATACGACCGCCCTCCCCG
Source organism: Stenotrophomonas sp. S41 (assembly GCF_016624625.1). Taxonomy (NCBI): domain Bacteria; kingdom Pseudomonadati; phylum Pseudomonadota; class Gammaproteobacteria; order Lysobacterales; family Lysobacteraceae; genus Stenotrophomonas; species Stenotrophomonas sp. S41. Next base: position 1,187 of record NZ_JACVTV010000081.1, read on the forward strand.
CCCGCCAGCTCGGCGGCGATTTCCAGCAGGGTGAGCGCACGGCGCACGTCGCCGTCGGCAGCCGTGGCGATTTCCAGCAGCAGCTCGGGCGCCACTTCGATGCGCTCTTCGCCGAGACCGCGCTCGCGATCACCCAGCGCACGCTCCAGCGCTTCGACGATGTCGGTGGGCGAGACGCCTTCCAGCACGTGCACGCGGCAGCGCGACAGCAGCGCCGAGTTCAGCTCGAACGACGGGTTCTCCGTGGTGGCACCGACGAACAGGATGGTGCCGCGCTCGATATGCGGCAGGAACGCATCCTGCTGCGCCTTGTTGAAGCGATGCACTTCGTCCACGAACAACACGGTGCGTCGGCCTTCAGCGAATCGCTGCGCCGCCTCGGCCAGCACCTGGCGCACTTCCGGCAGGCCGGACAGCACGGCGGAGATGGCGCGGAATTCGGCGTCGGAGTATTCGGCCAGCAGCAGCGCCAGCGTGGTCTTGCCGCAGCCCGGCGGACCCCACAGGATCATCGAGTGCACGCGGCCGGATTCGACCGCACGGCGCAGCGCGCTCTCAGGCGCCAGCAGGCGCTTCTGCCCGACCATTTCGTCAAGGGTGCGCGGGCGCATGCGCTCGGCCAGCGGGCGCAGATGATCCCGATCGACGCTCAGCAGATCGGGGCCGGGGAATGAAGTGGAACGATGTCTTGGCACCTGGTCATTGTACCGCGCCCCTCATTGGTAGCGCCGGGCCATGCCCGGCGGATCAACATCGTGCCAACCAACGGTTGGCGCCCACCAGAGCGGCGGGTCCGCGCATCGGTAGCGCCGGGCCATGCCCGGCGACCCTTATCAATTGCCGATGACGTCGGTGCCCTTCGCCGGGGTGAAGCTGAAGGTGCCGGCGGCGAAGCCCGGGTTGCGCTTCCAGCCACTGAAGGTGATGACGGTGCGCTGGCCGACGGCGTCGGTGATTTCCATCTTGGCCAGGCCCTGTGCGTTGAAGCCCAGTGCGGCGTACTGGAAGCTGGCTTCGGTGTCGCGCTTCGGCGACAGCGACAGCCACTGCAGGCCGTCACGCTTGGCGGCCTCTTCGCTCAGGTCGTACTGCTGCTCCAGCAGTGCCGGGTTGATCAGCGCGGTCAGCGGGCTGTTCTGCTCTTCCTTGCCCTGCTCGCGCACGGTGGCCTGCTCCAGGTCCGGCTCGTACATCCAGACTTTCTTGCCGTCGGCCACGATCAGCTGTTCATGCGGGCGCACGTATTCCCAGCGGAACAGGCGCGGCGCCGACAGGGCCACGCGGCCGTTGGTCGATTCCTTCACCTTGCCGCGGCTGTCGAAGACCTGCTGGCTGAACTGACCATCCAGGCCCTTCAGGCCACTGGTAAAGGTCTTCAGGTCATCGCGGGCGCCAGCCCAGGCGCTGCCGGCAGCGGCACAGGCCACGGCCAGGGTGGTGGTGGCGAGGAAACGACGGAAGCGGATGTTCATGCGGGAATCCTGTGGGCGCATTCGCCAGGAAAGTTGGGAGCCAGTGTGCCCGGGCAAAGATGAATGGGCGATCAGGGCGACATTATGCCGCCCCGCACGTGCATCGGCGATTCAGCCAGCCGCGCCCGGCAATCTGCCGTACAGCACCTGCCCGCGGAAGCCACGCCGCACTTCGCGGTACAGCGCCCGGAACGCCGGGTAATCCTGCGGCTGGCACAGGGCATCGGCACCGCGCACGGCGTTCTGCTGCAGGCGGTGGTGGACGATCACCTCCTGCCCTTCCCGCGCCCAGTCCACCCGGTAGTCACCAGCGGCATTGCTGAAATGCTGGCTCTGCGGGATGGCGATGATCGGCACGCTGCCCGGGAACTGCAGCCGGTAGGTCTCTTCGCGCAGGCTGGCATTGCAGTAGAACGGGGCTTCATTGGCAGGCGCCGACGCCGTGGCGTACAGGCCACGCACCGACTCGCCGCCCGGCGGGTCGGGCACAGCCATGCCGCCGGCCACGCTGAAGTCCACGTAGTCCTCGGCCTGGAAGGTCATGCGGTAGCCGAACGGATGGGTCAAATCGACCGGCACGCCCTGCAGCTGCAGCTGGCCGCGCCCGTCGAAGCCGGAGGCGGCCATGATCGACTCCTCGGCACGCGCGCGGTTCTGCGCGTTGAGCTGGGCGAACTGCGCACGCATGCCGATCTCGGTGTTGTCGCTCAGCTGCGGCACGGTCTCGCCGCTCAGGTTGCCCTGCGCATCGAAGGTGAAGCGCACGTCCATCGCCGCGGCGTTGCGCTGAGGATCGTTGGCCGGCGTACGCGCCAACGACGCGTCACGGGTGCGCAGTACCGGCGCGCCGAGGTCGCCGTCGGGCAGCTGGCCGAAGCGCGCCCAGGCGCTGGTCGAATCCAGGTAGAGATCGAACTCGGGCACGTAGGTGATGGCGTGGTTGAAGCGACCCAGCACCGGAATCTTCGGCAGCGTCGGGCCACCACCCGCGCCGATCAGCACCGGGGAGCTGGCAATGCCCTTCGCCGCCAGCAGCGCCTCCAGGATCACCACGTGGTCCTTGCAGTCGCCATAGTGGTTGTCGAGGATGCTCTGCGCGCTGTTCGGCTCCAGCCCGCCATTGCCCAGGTACACCGCCACGTAGCGGATGTTCTGCGCCACCCAGCGGTACAGCGCATCGGCCTGCGCCTTGCGGTCGCTGATGCCGGCAGTCACCTCATCGGCCAGCACCTGGATCTGCGGTGTCACCTGGGCCGCCTCGCCGGCCTTGACCTGGTACGCGTGCCCGACCTGGGCCCAGTCACGGAACGTGCTGGCCATGATGTTCGGGCCGAACTCCCAGACGGCCGCCGTCCAGTTCTGCGCCTGCATCGGATCGCGGCGCTGGTAGCGCCAGCGCCACTGCGCCTGGCCGTTCTTCACCGTCGGCGTATCACTGCCCTGCACGCCACGACTGTCCACATCCATGGGCAGGCTGGCCGGCGCACTCAGGGTCACCTCGGCATCGTCGTACTGGGTGAACACATTGAAGGTCTCCCACAGGCCGAAATAACCGGGGAAATACGGGGTCTGCTGGGTGCGGCGCACCTGGTACACCAGGCGCGTGCCCGGCGCCAGGTTCGGGAACACGATCACCCGCACCTTGCGGTCGGCGTACATCGCGGCCGCCGCACTCGAATAGCTTTCCTGGGTGTAGATGCGGTCGGCCGGCACATCACGGCGCTGGCCATCGGCAGTCAGCGTGTAAGCGCTGACCACGTCCAGGGTTTCCATCTTCTCGCTGTAGCTCAGCCGCACCTGGCTGAACTGCTCGACCGCCGCCTTGGTCTTCAGCAGGATCTCGTAGGTCTCGGTCTGCACGTTGCCGGCATCCGGCCGCACTACGTAGTCGGCGCGGTAGCGGACGAAGCTGAAGTTGTTGCTGGCCTCGGCATTGCTGCCGACCGAGGGTGGCGCCGGGTTCGGCGCCGAGGCGGACGCCCCGGCCAGGGCCGGGCTGGCGGCAAGCAGGCAGGCCAGCGCCAGCGCGCAGGGAGCGGGTCGGAACATGCGTCGGATCCTTGGACGTCGTAGGCGTGGCGGGACTTACTTCGGCGGCGGCGGTGCCAGCACCGTGCGGTCGCCGTTGTGTTCGGGAGCACTGACCACGCCGGCCGCTTCCATGGCCTCGATCAGTCGTGCTGCACGGTTGTAGCCGATCTTCAGGCGGCGCTGCACGCCGGAAATGGACGCACGACGGGTCTCGGTGACCACGCGCAGCGCCTCGTCGTACAGCGGGTCGGACTCGTCGCCGGCCGCGCTGGTTTCCGGCAGGCCGGTGGCACCGACCACCACGCCGTCGCCCATCGTCTGCACTTCGTCCAGCACGCCGTCGACATAGTCGGCCGGGCCCATCGCCTTCAGGTGCTCGACCACGCGATGCACTTCATCGTCGGAGACGAAGGCGCCGTGCACGCGCTCGGGCATGGCGGTGCCGGGCGGCAGGTACAGCATGTCGCCGTGACCCAGCAGGGTTTCCGCGCCGGACTGGTCGAGGATGGTGCGCGAATCGATCTTCGAGCTGACCTGGAAGGCGATGCGGGTCGGGATGTTGGCCTTGATCAGGCCGGTGATGACGTCCACCGACGGGCGCTGGGTCGCCAGGATCAGATGGATGCCGGCCGCACGTGCCTTCTGTGCCAGGCGCGCGATCAGCTCTTCCACCTTCTTGCCGACGATCATCATCATGTCGGCGAATTCGTCGATGAAGATGACGATGAACGGCAGCGTCTCCAGCGGGCGCGGGGCTTCGCCCAGCTCCGGGTTCGGCTTGAACAGCGGGTCCATCAGCGGCTGGCCGGCGTCCTGGGCGTCCTTCACCTTCTTGTTGAAGCCGGCCAGGTTGCGCACGCCCACCGCGCTCATCAGCTTGTAGCGGCGCTCCATCTCGGCCACGCACCAGCGCAGGCCGTTGGCGGCCTCCTTCATGTCGGTAACCACCGGCGCCAGCAGGTGCGGGATGCCCTGGTAGACGCTCAGTTCGAGCATCTTCGGGTCGATCATCAGCATGCGCAGGTCTTTCGGCGAGGCCTTGAACAGCAGGCTGAGCACCATGGCGTTGACCGCCACCGACTTGCCCGAACCGGTGGTACCAGCCACCAGCAGGTGCGGCATGCGCGCCAGGTCGGCCACGGTGGACCGGCCGGCGATGTCCTTGCCCAGCGCCAGGGTCAGCACGCTGGCCGACTTGTCATACTCCTTCGAACGCAGCAGTTCGGAGAGGTAGATCATCTCGCGGGTGACGTTGGGGATTTCCAGGCCGATGACCGACTTGCCGGGGATGACGTCGACCACACGCACCGACTTCACCGACAGGCCGCGGGCGATGTCCTTGTCCAGCGAGCTGATCTGGCTGACCTTGATGCCTGGTGCCGGCTCGATCTCGAAGCGGGTGATGACCGGGCCGGGATTGGCGCCGACCACCTGCGCGTCGATGCGGAAATCCTTGAGCTTGAACTCGATCTGCCGAGACAGCGCGTCCAGGGTGTCCTTGTCGTAGCCAACAGGCTGCGGCTTCGGATCATCCAGCAGGGCCAGCGGCGGCAGGTCCGAGCCATCGCCGTTGACGCCACGGAACATCGGAATCTGCGTGTCGCGCTTGGCCCGGTCGCTCTTCTCGATCACCGGCTCCGGGCGCGGCTCAATCTTCACCGGCTCGCGCTTGGCGCGCACCTCGGCATCGGCCTTGCGCACTTCCTGGCGCTCCTCGCGCATGGCGCGGGTCTGCTGCCACTCGGTGGCCTGCTCCTTCTTGCGTTCCAGCAGCGGCGCCAGCGACATCACGCCACGGCCGATCTTCTCCATCACCGCGAACCACGACAGGCCGGTGGCCAGGGTGATCGAGGCCAGCAGCAGCACCAGCACGAACAGGTTCGCACCCAGCGCACCGAAGCCGACAGTGAGCGAGTTGCCGACCAGTTTGCCGAGGATGCCGCCCGCGCTGGACACGTCGCCACTGAACAGTCGAACGTGCAGGAAGCCGGTACCGGCGATCAGGAAGCCGACCAGACCGACCAGGCGCAGGGCCGGATCGAGATCGTTCTCGCCCTTGCTCTCACGCTTCAGGCCGAACATGGCGATCCACGCCAGCGCGCCGAGCACGACCGGCAGCAGGAAGGCGATGTAGCCGAACAGCTGCAGCAGCACGTCGGCGATCCACGCACCGGCGCGGCCGCCCATGTTGTGCACGGGCGCGACCACGCTGCCGGTGTGCGACCAGCCCGGATCACTGGCTGAATAGGTGAACAGGCTGGCGGCCAGATACAGCAGCGCCGGCGCGATGGCGATCAGGCCCAGGTCGCGCCAGAGGCGCTGACGGCGGGGATTGTCGGTCGTGGCCGCTGCCGCCGAGCGACGCGACGCCTTTTTGTCGTCGGACTTGGAGCGTTCGGGCACCTGCTTCGCCACCTTAGACCATACCTTTGGAATGCGCTGTTAGTGTTTGATAATAAACGACACGGCGTCAGTTTTCAGTCACGGGGGCCATCCACGGTGCCGACAGGCGCCAAAACCACCCGTGGGTGACGGCGTTCTGTTCATCGGCTTGAATCACCCCGCCCCAGCCGCCACTCTATGACCTGCCGAGGATGCTGCGCAAACATCGCCAGCGCCTTGTCCCATCTACCTTTTCGCGAGTTTACATGAGCACCAGCCTGCCCTCCCGCCACCAGCGCCTCGTCATCCTCGGTTCCGGCCCGGCCGGTTGGACCGCCGCCGTCTACGCCGCCCGCGCCAACCTGAAGCCGGTCGTCATCACCGGCCTGCAGCAGGGTGGCCAGCTGATGACCACCACCGAGGTGGACAACTGGCCGGGTGACGCCCACGGCCTGATGGGCCCGGACCTGATGGCGCGCATGCAGGCCCACGCCGAGCGCTTCGAAACCGAGGTCATCTTCGACCACATCCACACGGCCGACCTGTCCCAGCGTCCGTTCAAGCTGATCGGCGACAGCCACGAGTACACCTGCGATGCGCTGATCATCTCCACCGGCGCCACCGCCAAGTACCTGGGCATCCCGACCGAAGAAACCTTCAAGGGCCGCGGCGTCTCCGCCTGCGCCACCTGCGACGGCTTCTTCTACCGTGATCAGGACGTGGTCGTTGTCGGCGGCGGCAACACCGCTGTCGAAGAAGCCCTGTACCTGTCCAACATCGCCCGCAAGGTCTACCTGGTCCACCGCCGCGACACCCTGAAGGCGGAAAAGATCATGCAGGACAAGCTGTTCGCCAAGGTCGCCGCCGGCAAGATCGAGACCGTCTGGCACCACCAGGTGGAAGAAGTGCTGGGCAACGACGCCGGCGTGACCGGCGTGCGCGTGAAGTCGACCCTGGACGGCAGCACCCGCGACATCGACGCCCACGGCTTCTTCGTGGCCATCGGCCACCACCCGAATACCCAGCTGTTCGACGGCCAGCTGGCCATGAACAACGGCTACCTGGAAATCCGCTCGGGCCTGGGCGGCAACGCCACCCAGACCTCGGTGGAAGGCGTGTTCGCCGCCGGCGACGTGGCCGACCAGCACTACCGCCAGGCGATCACCTCGGCCGGCTTCGGCTGCATGGCCGCACTGGACGCCGAGCGCTACCTGGATGCGCAAGGCAAGGCCAGCTGAGGCTTTGACCCAACGGTTGTAGCGTCGAGCCATGCTCGACTGAGGAAAACGGGCGCGAAAGCGCCCGTTTTTTCATCCTGCTGTCGCAGCCTCGACTCCTGTGGGGACGCCAGGACTTGCAGCCGCGCCTCCTGGCCCTGCGCACATGCGCAGCTCCGGCTGTGAGGGCCATCAGCCTAGAATACTGTCCACCCCGTCCCCGCCAGCGTCGTAGTGATGAATTCCATTATCCTTGACTGCCAGAGCGGCGTAGAGCACCCATTGAATGACGGGCTCACAATCGGGCTACTCGCTCGAAGAGACGCTTTGGCCGCGCTGGTAAGGCAGGTCAGAGAGACTGAACTCGAAGAGCTGGAGGAACGGGAACGGAGCATGTGGGTCCAATTTCCCTACCCGTTTGTGTACGGAGCCTTCAGCTGGTTTGCCACAAGCCTGACCGCCTATCTCCAACTGCTTCCAGTTGCAGATCGACTCAGGAGGGACCCATCCCTACTCCATACCCTCGCTCAAGACCGTAATTCGGCCAGGAAGGCAGGCTTGGATCTAGTCGATAGTGCGTGCCCAGAAATCCAGGCATGGAGAAATCAGGTTGGCGCGCATGCCGCCCTGGCTGACCCAAGGAAGCAGGACAACGCCGCACTACTGCTTGCGTCCGTGACCCACACCATTTCCGCGAGAAACCAGCGATTCTATGTCGGCGTCGGCGGGCATGCGATCGTCTCCACTGAAGACAGAAGCGTTCTCGCGTCTCATAGCTGGAGAGCTTGGTCCATCACAGAGACATATGAGCGTTTGACACCGCGCTTTTGGCCCGACAGCACACTGACTTCAATGTCATAACAGTTGTGTGGGCATTGCTCACTGCCACAGCCCTCACTCAATCGCTTGAATGACACGCTCAAAGTTTGAGAGAAACGCCGCCTTGTCGATCAGCTCCTTGCTGCGTTCCGTCTTCTGAGTGATTTGCAGGACGCTATCCTCTATCAGCATTCGAAAATTTCTTCGCAACACATCCTCCGACACGCCTTTCCAATCTTGCTGCGCGAGTACAAGATCGAGTGAAAGGCTGGCTCGCGCCTTCGAGTGCCTGAGCCTTGACACTCCCCGAGGCTCAAACTGCCAGATGCTTCCGCTTACTCGCAGAACAAAGCCAATCTCCATGATTGAGCGGAAATAGCTGCCGCACAAGTGATGACCAAGCGCGTGCCGGAACTCGTCTCGGAGCGGATTCACCACCTTGTCCGATTGGCTGTCCCCATACTGCGCTCCAATAGTGACCTTCAAGAGCAGTCCTCACAACAATGTAAGAGTGAACCTTAGCTAAGAATCGCGTTCATCAGGGAAGCAACAGAACGATGCCGTACGCCGCAGGCACCCTAGGAGGACGCCGCGGCAAAATCGACCGCGCCATCCATCTTTGCTTTCGGCCCGATTGCGACAACTGCTAGATTTTTCACTCGAATCTGCCCTAACCTCAGCTCAAGCCTTCCGCCTGCCTCCTCGACTCCCTGCAGGCCATTCCCGCCACCGACTGGGATGCGCGCACGACAGCCGCAACCCTTTCGTCAGCCACGCCGTCCTGTCCGGACTGGAAGCCCACGGCTGCCTGCGCGAAGACCGGGGAGGCAGCCGAGGCACCTACCTTGTGGGATGACGACACCCTGCTCGGCACCATTCTCGGCCACCTGAAAACGAATTCCCATGGCGAGTTCGTGTTCGACCATGCCTGGGCCAACGCGTGCGCGCGGCATGGTCGCGACTACTACCCGAAGTGGAAGTCGCGTTCGCTGCTAGCGACGTGATCCGCCAGTACTACCGCCAGGCCATCACCTCGGTCGGCTTCGGCTGCATGACCGCACTGGACGCCGAGCGCCACCTGGACGCACAGGGCAAAGCCCGCTGACGCCTGCACCGATCTTGTTGAATCGAGCCATGCTCGACTGCGGAGAACTGGCGCGCAAGCGTCCGATCTTCTTCTCGGCCCGGCACGCAACGAACCGAGAACGGCACCGGCTTCGAAGCAACCCCGTCAGCGTCCAGCACATGCGTTTCCCACCCGAGCGTGCCAGAACTTCCAGCACCACAGCTGATACCAATTCTGGTTGGCTCATCGGGGGATGGGAAATTCGTTCCACATGTCAGCACGCTCTGGAAACAGAGCCTTGAGGTGGTAGCGGGATGACATGTGCTCCCAAGGAAGGTTCGACTCAGGATGGAGCTCATTTGATCGACTCCGCGCCCGATGCACGACCAGGCCGCTCCGCTGTTCAATCAACGCTTGCAGCTCATCACCATAGACCGGGCTGAGGGTGTCTTCCTGGAGCCCAAGCGAAGCTGGCCGCTGGAACTTCCACTCTCTGCTGGGATGCAGGCTGATGTACCCATGACTCGACGAAACCAAGGCAGAACTGTGTGCTGATTTCCTCCCGCTCCGCATCGGAACACTCAAGTCCTCCGGGTAGTAGTCCTCCAAGGCCCTCCCCTCGAAAAGGAAGTGGATATCATTCACCTCCAGCCCAGACTTTTCTGCGAAGAAACGCAGCGAGGACGCCATTGGCTGTAGAAACAATTCGTCATAGCTACCCTCCGGTCCCGGAAGGTATCCAGGGCCAAAGTTGATCGTCATTGATCGCTTACTCACATCAAGACGAATGCTCACACTGACCTGCCTCAACTTTCCCGCCTTCTGAAGGTGGCGCGTCAGCTGTCCGGCAGCTTCCTGCTCAAGCATTGCAACCACCTCGGTATAGATGCCCGGGTCTTCCACAACCACCGGAACCTCGACCCCGCGCCCCGATGCGTCTGACACACAGGTCATGGCACACGCAACCGCCACAGCAGCTAGCTTCATCCTTTGCATTGCACGTTCCTCTCTTGGGCTTGATGCGCCGTTCTTGCGGGACGCCCACACCCTGCGCCGCACCACCGCTGCGGTCCTCCACCAGCTACGCACAACCAAAGATTTCCAACTTCCCTCACGGCAGCCCCGAAACAGACCAGCCCGAATCCGCCAGCCCCGTTCGCATCCCACCTGCCCTATCCTTTCCCCCATGCCTTCCGCCCGCTTCCTCGACTCCCTGCAGGCCATTCCCGCCACCGACTGGGATGCGCTGCACGACGGCCGCAACCCTTTCGTCAGCCACGCCTTCCTGTCCGGACTGGAAGCCCACGGCTGCCTGCGCGACGACTGGGGCTGGCAGCCGCAGCACTTCACCCTGTGGGACGGCGAGACCCTGGTCGGCGCCATCCCCGGCTACCTGAAGACCAACTCCCATGGCGAGTTCGTGTTCGACCATGCCTGGGCCAACGCTTACGCGCGACATGGTCGCGACTACTACCCGAAGTGGCTGGGCGCAGTGCCGTATTCGCCGGTGACCGGGCCTCGCCTGCTCACCCGTCACGATTCAGATCGACCCGCCCTGCTTTCAGCGCTCCGGGAGCAGCTACCAAGGCTCGATGTGTCGTCGGCGCACATCAATTTCCACACCTCCGACGACGATCAGGCCTTCAGCGATGATTGGCTGTTGCGCGAGGACGTGCAGTTCCAATGGCAGAACCCGGGCGACTGGACCACGTTCGAGCAGTTCCTTGGCGCGATGGATCACAAGCGCCGCAAGAACATCCGCCAGGAACGCGCCAAGGTCGCCCGCCAGGGCATCAGCTTCCGGGTGGTGCACGGCGATGAGGCCAGCCGCGCCAACCTGCAGGCGATGTACAGCTTTTACCTGCAGACCTTCCTCGAGTACGGCAACGCACCGGCGCTGACCGAGGCGTTCCTGCGCCACCTTGCGATTTCGCTGGGGCGCGGGCTGGTGCTGTTCCTGGCCGAGTACGAGGGCGAACCCATTGCCGGTGCGCTGTGCCTGCGCGGTGGCGACACGCTGTACGGCCGCTACTGGGGCGGCGCCACCCTGCCTGGTCTGCACTTCGAGGCCTGCTACTACCAGGGCATCGAGTACTGCCTGCGCGAGGGACTGGCGCGTTTCGAGCCGGGCGCACAAGGCGAACACAAACTGGCGCGGGGATTCCTGCCTACGCTGGTGCGCAGCCGGCATTGGGTGGCCGACGCGAATTTTGCCGAGGCACTGCTGGAGTGGTGCCGGCAGGAACGGCGCGACGTGCGTCGGTACCGGCAGGAATTGATGGGGCACAGCCCGTTTCGCGCGGACGGATGACACGCCAACCCAGGCATTCGCGCGGGGCCGCGACGAATACAATGCCCGCATGACCCGCCCGCTGCCCTGGCGCCTGGCCGATGCGCCGGATTCGCCCTTCCCGCCAGCCGAAACCGCGCTGCGCAAACCCGACGGGCTGCTGGCGGTGGGGGGCGACCTGCATCCGTTGCGGCTGCTCAACGCCTATGCCGGCGGCATCTTTCCGTGGTTCAGCGAGGGCGAGCCGATCCTGTGGTGGTCGCCCGATCCGCGCATGGTCTTCCGCACCGATGGCGTGCACCTGTCCAGCCGCTTCCGCCGCCAGTTGCGCGCCAGCACCTGGGAAGTGACCGCCGATACCGCTTTCAATCGGGTGATGCGGGCCTGCGCCGCCGCACCTCGCCCGGGCCAGGACGGCACCTGGATCAGTCCGGAGATGGTGGACGCGTACAGCCACCTGCACGATCTCGGCTTCGCCCACTCGTTCGAGGTCTGGGACCAGCAGACCCTGGTCGGCGGCATCTACGGGGTGGCCATCGGCCGGATGTTCTTCGGCGAAAGCATGTTCAGCGGCGCCAGCGGCGGTTCCAAGATCGCCCTGGCGGCGCTGGCCGCGACCCTGCACCGCTGGGGCTGGCCGCTGGTCGATGCCCAGGTGGAGAACCCGCACCTGCTGCGGATGGGGGCAGTTCACCTGCCGCGCGAGGAATTCCTGCAGCATGTCCGCCAGGCGGTGCGCGAAGAGGGCCGTGAAGGCCCCTGGACCCAGGCCGTCGGACGCCTGCCTGCCCGGGATCTTGCGGGCAATTAACCAGATCTTTGCAAGCTGAGCGAAGGGCGCGTAAAATACCGCGCCTTAGGCCCAGCGTGGCCGTTTTCTGAACCGCACAGGACTACATGTCGAAAGACGATTCCATCGAGTTCGAGGGCACCGTCAGCGAGACGCTGCCGAACACCACTTTCCGCGTTCGTCTGGAAAATGGGCACGAAATCATCGCCCACATCTCCGGCCGCATGCGCAAGAACTACATCCGCATCCTCACCGGTGACCGGGTCAAGGTTGAAATGACCCCGTACGACCTGACCAAGGGTCGTATCACCTACCGCATGAAGTAAGCGGTCGGCGCTCTGCGCCATCCTGACAAGGCCAGCCTCGCTTGCTGGCCTTTTGTCATGCCTGGAATCCGGCCCTGCCGGAGGTCACCCTGACCAAACACACCGTGGCATCGGTCAGGCCGCCTTGAGGCAGATTCGCATTCGCATCGGTGGCGGCAAAGTGGTACCCGATCCAGTCCGGATCGCCATCCCCTGCCCCGCCATGAACATGCATACCCTGCTCGCCTCCCTGGCCCTGTCTGCCGGCACCCTGCTGGCGATGCCCGCGCATGCCGCGGATGTACCTGCTGCCGGAACCGAAGACTGCATCCAGCTGGGCAGCGACCTTCAACTGGTGCGCGCCGGCGCATCACGCAACATCCTGCTGCGCAATGGCCAGGACCATTACCTCGTGCACTTCAAGGATGACTGCAGCAAGGCCGGCTACTCGCGCAAGCTGACGTTCGTGACTGACGGCGAGCAGGGCCAGGTCTGCGGCGCCGGGCGCACCGAACTGCGCACCGACGGCGGTTACTGCGCCGTTGCCAGCGTCGAGCCGATCGATGCGACGGCCTTCAAGCAGAAGGCACGCCAACGCAGTCGTTGATGGCAGATGCAACAAGGGCGGCCGAAGCCGCCCTTGTTGAAGCCGGTGGTGCAGCTGTCAGCCTTCGCGCGCGGCGAGAAGCGACTGCACTGTCGGCTGCTCGCGTCGCCGCGCAAGCCAGAGATCGTAATTCGACTGCAACCCCATCCAGAACACAGCCGTACTCACGCCCGCCATTTCCAGGCGAATGGCGAGGTCCGGGCTTATGCCCGCCTTGCCGTTGATGACGCGGGAAAGCGCAACGCGCGACATCGCCAAGCGGTCGGCGGCCTCAGTGACGGATAGCGAGGCCGGGTCAAACACCATGGCCTTCAGCGTTTCGCCGGGATGGGGGTGGTGATGGATCATGCGGCTCTCAGTGATAGTCCTGATCACGACTGTATTCCGTATCGTTGCGCGATACACCGCGGTTCCCGTATCGCTGTACGGCAGACGTTTGCCTTGATCACCTGCACATGCAAGGCCGTGCGCGACAAGCAGATGCAACAAGGGCGGCCGAAGCCGCCCTTGTCCTGAAACATCCATCAACCCACGCCCTTACTCCACCGTTGCCGGCAGCAGGCGCTCCGGTTCGGCGTGGCTCTCGACCACCAGCTCGTCGTCGCGCACGTCGATGCTGACGCGACCGCCATCGACCAGCTTGCCGAACAGCAGTTCGTCGGCCAGCGGACGCTTGATCTTGTCCTGGATCATGCGCGCCATCGGGCGGGCACCCATCAGCGGGTCGAAGCCGTGGTGGGCGAGCCAGTCACGCGCGGTCGGGGTGGCCGACAGGCTGACGTGCTTTTCCTGCAGCAGCATTTCCAGCTCGATCAGGAACTTGTCGACCACGCGCAGGATGTGCTCGAAGCCCAGCGGCTGGAACTGCACCACCGCGTCGAGGCGGTTGCGGAATTCCGGCGTGAAGCTGCGGCGGATGGTTTCCATCGCGTCGGTGGCATGGTCCTGCTTGGTGAAGCCGATCGAGCGCCGCGAGGCCTGGGCCGCGCCGGCATTGGTGGTCATCACCAGCACCACGTTCTTGAAGTTGGCTTCGCGGCCGTTGGTATCGGTCAGCACGCCGCGGTCCATCACCTGCAACAGGATGTTGAAGATGTCCGGGTGGGCCTTCTCGATTTCATCCAGCAGCAGCACGCAGTGCGGCGTCTTGACGATCTTCTCGGTCAGCAGGCCGCCCTGGTCGAAGCCGACGTAGCCCGGGGGCGCACCGATCAGGCGGCTGATCGAATGCGCTTCCATGTACTCGGACATGTCGAAGCGGACCAGCTCGATGCCCAGCTGCAGCGCCAGCTGCTTGGTCACCTCGGTCTTGCCCACGCCGGTGGGGCCGGCGAACAGGAAGTTGCCGATCGGCTTCTCCGGATTGCCCAGGCCCGAGCGGGCCAGCTTGATGGCCGAGGCCAGGGTGCCGATGGCCGGATCCTGCCCGAAGATCACCATCTTCAGGTTGCGCTCCAGGTGCTGCAGCACGTCCTTGTCGGTCGCGCTGACCTGCTTGGCCGGGATGCGGGCCATCTTGGCGATGATCGCCTCGACTTCCTCGACGTCGATCAGCTCCTTGCGCTGGCCTTCCGGCAGCAGGCGCTGGCGGGCGCCGGCCTCATCGATGACGTCAATGGCCTTGTCGGGCAGCAGGCGGTCGGCGATGTGCTTCACCGACAGGTCCACTGCGGCCTGCAGCGCCTCGTCCGAGTAGGTCACGCCGTGGTGGGCCTCGTACTTGCTCTTCAGGCCCTGCAGGATCTCGTAGGTTTCACCCACGGTCGGCTCGACGATGTCGATCTTCTGGAAGCGCCGCGCCAGGGCACGGTCCTTCTCGAAGATGCCCCGGTATTCCTGGAAGGTGGTCGAGCCGATGCAGCGCAGCTCGCCCGAGGCCAGGGCCGGCTTGATCAGGTTGGAGGCATCCATGGTGCCGCCCGACGCCGAACCGGCACCGATGATGGTGTGGATCTCGTCGATGAACAGCACCGCGTTGGGCACCTTCTTCAGCGCGGTCAGCACGCCCTTCAGGCGCTTCTCGAAATCGCCGCGGTACTTGGTGCCGGCCACCAGCGCGCCCAGGTCGAGCGAATAGATGACGGCATCGGCCAGCACGTCCGGCACGGAGCCTTCGACGATGCGGCGGGCCAGGCCCTCGGCAATGGCGGTCTTGCCCACGCCGGCCTCGCCCACGTACAGCGGGTTGTTCTTGCGACGGCGGCACAGGACCTGGATGGTGCGCTCGATCTCGTCGGCGCGCCCAACCAGCGGGTCGATGCGACCGGCGCGGGCCTGTTCGTTGAGGTTGCTGGCGAATTCGGTCAGGGCATCGCCCTTGGGCTCACCATCCCCGCCCTCCATGCGGCCCTCACCCTCGGGGGAAGACGGCTGCTCGCCCTCCTCGCCCAGCTTGGCGATGCCATGGGACAAATAATTGACCACATCCAGCCGGGTGACGTCCTGCTGATTGAGGTAATAGACGGCGTGGGAGTCCTTTTCGCCGAAGATGGCTACCAGCACGTTGGCGCCGGTGACTTCCTTCTTGCCCGAGGACTGCACGTGGTACACGGCCCGCTGCAGCACGCGCTGGAAGCCCAGGGTCGGCTGGGTGTCGCGGCCGTCGTCTTCGGCCAGGCGGGACACGGAGGCCTCGATGGCCTGCTCCAGCTCCTGGCGCAGGCGTTCGGCGTCGGCACCGCAGGCCTTGAGCACGGCCTGGGCAGACGGGTTGTCGAGCAGTGCCAGCAGCAGGTGTTCGACCGTCATGAATTCATGCCGGGCCTCACGGGCACGCTTGTAGCACTGGCCGATGGTGTGTTCGAGGTCTTTGCTGAACATGGATTACTCCGGCGGCAGATGGGGACAATATGCGGCCTGACTACGCGATTTCCATCACCCTAGCGGATTGCTGCGTTCAGATGGCGTTAGCAGTGCGGATTGCTTGATCATCGTTCACGCCCGGGGCGCCCGCCGGAGCTTCGGCGAACCCTACCCGAGCCACCAGCGATTGCCACGTGATGACCCGCAACGCGCCCCGCCCGGGTTCTTTGCGGGCAAGGCAGGCGGATTGAACGTGAGCACGCAGACGGGGCCAGAGAACGGCCATGGCTGGAACAGTGCGGATTACCGGCGATGCGCCGGGGTCAGGCCTTTTCCATCGTGCACAGCAGCGGATGCTGGTTCATGCGCGAGTACTCGTTGACCTGGGCGACCTTGGTCTCGGCCACTTCGCGGGTGAACACCCCGCAGACACCGCGGCCGCGGGTATGGACGTGCAGCATCACCTGCGTGGCCTTGTCCAGGTCCATGCTGAAGAACTGCTGCAGGACGTCCACCACGAAATCCATCGGGGTGTAGTCGTCGTTGAGGATCATGACCTGGTAGAACGGCGGCGGCGCCACTTCCGGGCGCGCGGGCTCCACGGCAATACCGTGATCGTGATGGGATTCGGGGGAAGACTCGCGGGGCATCTGGACATTATAGAGGGTGCGACGGTCCTGCGTCGGCCCGCCGCGGAATGGACGGCACGCACGGCCGCCGTCACAATCAACGCCTGTCCCCCACGTTTCACAGGATTTTCATGAAAAGGACCCTTCTGCCTGCCCTGCTGTTCGCCCTGGCCGCCGCCGGCAGTGCCGGTGCCGCGACCGCCGCAGAGAGCAGCAAGGCCGACGCCGCCATCGCCCGCCACCTGGAAAAGCTGGGCTACACCTTCGAGGTGGACGAGGACGGCGATTACCAGATGGTGTTCGACGTGGAAGGCGATCGCACCCAGATGGTCTACGTGCGTTCGGCCGTGGAGGACTTCGGCAGCCACAACATCCGTGAGATCTGGTCGCCGGGCTATGTGTCCAAGACCGCGCAGTTCCCCGAAGCCGTGGCCAACCGCATGCTGGAAGATTCCCAGGACGCCAAGATGGGCGGCTGGGTGAAGCAGGACAAGACCGCCATGTTCGTGGTGAAGATCGACGCCGATGCCACCACCGACCAGCTCAGCGACGCCATCGATGCGGCCATCCGTACCGCCGATGCGATGGAGCTGGAGTTGACCAAGAAGGACGACCTCTGAGTTGAACGCCGTGCAGGACCCGCGCTGGGCACCGCATGCCACCGTGGCCACCGTGGTGGTCGACGGCGGCCGCGTGTTGCTGGTGGAAGAAACCATCGAGGGGCGGCAGGTGCTGAACCAGCCCGCCGGCCACCTGGAACCGGGCGAGAGCCTGGCCGCCGCCGCCCTGCGCGAGACGCGCGAGGAAACCGGCTGGACGGTGGAACTGACCGCCTTCATCGGCTGCTACCAGTGGACCGCGCCTGACGGCACAGCGTTCCTGCGCTTCTGCTACGCCGCCCGCCCACTCTCGCACGACCCGGGACAGCCGCTGGATACCGGCATCGACCGGGCGCTGTGGATGGACCCGGCCGAGCTGCAGGCCGCCGGGCCGCGCCTGCGCAGCCCCCTGGTCTGGCAGGTGGTGGCCGACTACCTGGCCGGCCAGCGCCATCCGCTTTCCCTGGTCCAGGAGGTCGCATGAGCAGCCCACGGGTGATGGTCGGCGTGTCCGGCGGTGTGGATTCGTCCGTGGCCGCCTGGCGTCTGGTGCAGCAGGGCGAGGCCGTGGCCGGCCTGTTCATGCAGAACTGGGCCGACGATGGCAGCGGTGACTGCCGTGCCGAGGATGACCGCCGCGACGCGGTGGCCGTCTGCGGCCTGCTCGGCATCCCGTTCCATTTCCGCGATTTTTCCAGCGAGTACTGGCAGGGCGTGTTCGAGCACTTCCTGGCCGAGTACGCCGCCGGCCGCACGCCCAACCCGGATGTGCTGTGCAACCGCGAGGTGAAGTTCAAGCATTTCCTGGACGCCGCCCGCGAACTGGGCGCCGAGCGCATCGCCACCGGCCACTACGCGCGTGTCGCCCAGCGCGGCCAGCAGTGGCTGCTGCTGCGCGGCGCCGACCGGTCCAAGGACCAGAGCTACTTCCTGCACCAGCTGGGGCAGGAGCAGCTGGCCGCCACCCTGTTCCCGATTGGCGACCTGGAGAAGAGCGACCTGCGCCGGATCGCCCGTGATGTCAGCCTGCCGACCCATGCCAAGAAGGATTCGACCGGCATCTGCTTCATCGGCGAGCGTGACTTCCGCGAGTTCCTCGGCCGCTACCTGCCGGCCAAAACCGGCCAGATCCTCGACCCGGCCGACGGCAGCGTCATCGCCGAGCACCCGGGCGTGTTCTATTTCACCCTGGGCCAGCGCGAGGGCCTGAACATCGGCGGCGTGCGCGGCCGCCCGGCGGCGCCGTGGTACGTGGTCGGCAAGGACGTGGCCAGCAACGTGCTGTACGTGGACCAGGACCGGGACAGCAAGTGGATGCTGTCCGACCGCCTGCGCTCGGAAACCGCGCACTGGATTGCCGGGGCCCCGCCGGCCCGCCGCTTCGAGTGCACGGCACAGACCCGCTACCGGCAGCCGGACGAGCCGTGTACGGTCGAGGTGCTGGACGATGGCAGCGTGCAGGTGACCTTCGCCCGCCCGCAGCGCGCCGTGACCCCGGGCCAGTCGCTGGTGCTGTATGACGGCGACGTCTGCCTGGGCGGCGCGGTCATCGCCGCCACCGATGCGCCGCTGGAACAGCGCCTGCGCACCACCCCTTCTCCTTTTGAGGTAATCGCTGCATGAGTTTCACTGTCGACGACCGCGTCCTGGCCCTGGCCGGCATTGCCCAGGCCCTGCAGCAGGTACGCCGTATCGCCGATACCGGCCATTCCGACGCCGCGGCGGTACGTACCGCGGTGGACAGCGTGTTCCGCATCGATGCCGCCTCCCCGCAGGAGGTCTTCGGTGACCGCGACGCGCTGAAATCCGGCCTGCGCCTGCTGCACAACTACTTCCGCAACCAGGGCCAGGACCCGATCCTGCCCAAGCTGGCCCTGTCGGTGCTGCAGCTGGAGCGGCGGTTCGTGCAGGACGGCGCCACCGTGAACAAGGTCGCCTCGGGCATCGAGCGTGCCCAGCGCCAGGCCGCCGAGCTGGGCGACAGCGGCCACCCGGACGTGCTGGCCAGCCTGGGCGGCCTGTATGCCGACACCATCAGCCACCTCAAGCCGCGCGTCATGGTGCAGGGCAACCCGCACTACCTGGGCCAGGCCGGGGTGGTGGCCGAGATCCGCGCGCTGCTGCTGGCCGCCGTGCGTGCGGCCGTGCTCTGGCGGCAGCTGGGCGGCAGCTACTGGGACTTCCTGCTCAGCCGCAAGGCGATGACCGAAGCCGTGGACCGGCAGCTGGCCTGAGGGCCCAGCGCCCGCCGGGCATGGCCCGGCGCTACCGATCAAGCGCCATCAGGGTAGCGCCGGGCCATGCC
>NZ_JACVTV010000082.1:0-20317 GCF_016624625.1 Stenotrophomonas sp. S41
CCCCCCCCCGCCCCCCCCCCCCCCCCCCCCCCCCCCCCCCCCCCCCCCCCGACTCTACGCATTGCAAAGCAGCCCGCAAACCGCTTTCACGCGCCCTCACCTACAGTGGCCACACACCCTTCTGGAGGCACGCCATGCGTCCCTCGATGTTCCAGGCCGGTGCGTCGCTGGCACTGCTGCTCAGCATGGCCGCTGCAGCCGCCGAAGAACCCGCCCACGCCACTGCGCCTCCCGACCAGCAACTGGCCCCGCTGTTCCAGCAGGTACAACGCGCGCACCTGTTTGCCGACCAGAAGACCTTCGCCGACGCCGTGCCACGCCAACCAGCTGCGGCCGTTCTGGCCGACTGGCAGACCGCACAGCGACAACCCGGCTACACGCTGCGCGATTTCGTCGCGACCCGCTTCGACGTACCCGGCGATGCAGCCGCCTACGTGCCACCTTCCGGAGAGACGCTGCGCGCGCACATCGAAGGCCTGTGGCCGGTCCTGCAACGGCACACCGCCAGCGTCGATCCGCACGGCTCGCTGCTGCCGTTGCCGCATCCCTACGTGGTGCCCGGCGGTCGCTTCCGCGAGGTCTATTACTGGGACAGCTACTTCACCCTGCTCGGCCTGGCGTCCAGCCAACGCTGGCAGCAGGTGCGCGACATGGTCGACAACTTCGCCTGGCAGCTGGACCAGTACGGCCACATCCCGAACGGCAACCGCAGCTACTACCTCAGCCGTTCGCAGCCGCCGTTCTTCAGCCTGATGGTGGAGCTGCTGGCCAGCCACGAAGGTGACGACGCGTACCGGCGCTACCTGCCGCAGCTGCGCATCGAACACGCGTTCTGGATGCACGGCGCGGAAGGCCTTGCACCGGGCCAGGCGCGCGAACGCGTAGTGCGATTGGCCGACGGTCAGCTGCTCAACCGCTACTGGGATGCGCGCGCGGTGCCGCGGACCGAATCGTGGACGGATGATCTGGCCACGGCGGCGCAGGCATCACAACGCGCGCCCTCGCAGGTCTACCGCGATCTGCGGGCCGGTGCCGAATCCGGCTGGGATTTCAGCTCGCGCTGGCTGGATGACCCGGCGCAGCTGTCCAGCATCCGCACCACGTCCATCGTGCCGGTGGATCTGAACAGCCTGCTGTTCCAGCTGGAACAGACGCTGGCGCGCGCGAGCACGGCATCCGGTGCGCGTGACGATGCGCGCCGTTTCCAGCAGCTGGCCGCCTCACGCCGCGCGGCCATCAACACGCAGCTGTGGGATGCGCGCCAGGGGTACTACGTCGACCGCGACCTGGACAGCGGCCAGCAACGCCCTGCCCTGACCGCCGCGACGCTGTTCCCGCTGTGGCTGAAGATTGCCGACACTGCCCAGGCGCGACGCACCGCCGATGCCGTGGAAGCCGGCCTGCTGCGCTCCGGTGGCCTGCTGACCACCCAGCGCGACACCGGACAGCAATGGGATGCGCCGAACGGCTGGGCGCCGCTGCAGTGGGTGGCCGTGGACGGGCTGCAGCACTACGGCCAGCAGGCGCTGGCGCGGACGCTGGGCGTGCGCTTCCTGCGCACGGTGCAATCGGTCTACGACCGCGACGGCAAGCTGGTGGAGAAGTACGTAGTGGATGGCTCGGCCAGCGGCGGCGGTGGCGGCGAATACCCGCTGCAGGATGGCTTCGGCTGGAGCAACGGCGTCACCCTGGCGCTGCTGGATCGCCTGTGCGCGCCAGAGCGCACCTGCGAAAGCGCCTCCGACGTCGAATAACCGCGCTGTAGAGTCGAGCTTGCTCGACTGCTGTCGCTCTTGTAGAGCCGAGCCATGCTCGGCTGCGCCGCTCTTGTAGAGCCGAGCCATGCTCGGCTGCTTCGGCCTACAGCAGTCGAGCATGGCTCGACTCTACAAAGATCGTCTGCCCACCGAGCGGGCAATGGCGTACTGCGCGGCGTAATACGTGGACAGCACCAGCAGGCTGGCCAGCGGCAGGCCACCTGCAAAACGATCCCAGGCCAGCAGTGAATCGCTGGCGACGAAGAACACGGCACCCACGGCTGCCCAGCGTGCGCTGCACGCTTCAGGCGCAACCAGCGGTCGCCGCGTCCACGCACGTGCCAGCGCCAACACCGCCATCGAGGCCAGCACCACCACGTAGGCCAGCACCGGAATGCGCATCGGCGCCGGCAGGTGCGGCGACAGGCCCAGCACGTTGAGCGTGGCGAACGCGCCCAGCAGCACCAACGCACCCCACAACCCAGCGCCCGCACGCAGGCCAGCACGGAAGGCGACGATGTAGCAGACGTGGGCCAGCAGGAATGCCACCAGCCCCGGAACGAACGCATCCACCGGCAGCATCAGCGCGATGTCGCCCACGCAGGACAGCAGCATGCCGGCCAGCACCGCGCGACGGTACGACGGCGAAGCCGCCGGCCGCGCCCGCCAGGCGATGGCCGCGATCAGCAGCGTGGTGGCCGGCTTGGCCAGCCAGTGCAGCCAGCGGCCATCGCCGTGCAGGAAGGCGCCAACGATGGCCAGGATCGCTGCCAGCAGGATCAGGCCATCGCGGCGCAAATGCATCATCGCGCCTTCCACAGCTCGGCAAGGCGGTCCGGCTTGCCCGCGATGCGTTCCAGCACCGGGTACTGCAGGCCACCGTGGTAATCGATGTTCATCGTGTCGATGCGATCGAACTGCTTGACCAGCAGCACGATCGGCGCCTTGTCCTTGGCCGCGGCCGAGACGGCGTCCTTCAGGCGCTCGCTGCTGTACTCGCGGCCACCCACGGCAATCACCTTCATGCCCGGTGCCAGGCCTGCGTTGAAGGCCGGGCTGTCCCAGATCACATCACCAACCACGCCCGTGTCGAGCACGGTGGCACCCAGCGAGTACGCCAGCAGCGCGGCCTTGGCGCGCTTTTCCTGCGCCTTGTAGGCCTCGTTCGGCGTATCGCGGTAGGCCAGCTTCCAGCCGGCCAGTTCCAGGCCACCGGTCAGCGAACCGTGCCCGTCCAGGCGCTGGCGCAGGAAGCTGGCCCAGTCATACGGTGCGATGCCATTGAGGGTCGCCACCACATCCTCGAAGGTGTACGGCTTGACGTTCCAGTCGCCATTACCGACGCCGAAGAACGCACGCGCGAAATCATCCAGGCCGCGGCGGTTGCCGCTCAGCGCGCGCAGCTTGCCTTCCACTTCCAGCCACAGCATCTGCCCGCCCGAGTAGTAGTCCTCGCTCATCTGGTAGTTGCGGTAGGCCAGTCCGCGGCGCTGGGCGATGGTCGGGTCGTTGGTGGTGTCCTGCAGCGCGCGCCAGGCGAGGCCCGGGCGGCCACGGTCATAGGTCGCCGCCACGTTGGCCAGCATGTCGCGGGTCTGCTCGTTCGACCACAGGCCCGAACGCGCGGCCAGCACCTGGCCCCAGAACTGGGTCTGGCCCTCGTACACCCACAGCAGGCTGTCGCCCATCGGCACGTTGAAGTTGGCGGTGGCCAGGTCCGCGCCGCGGCGGTATTTGCCGTTCCAGGAGTGGGTGTACTCGTGCGGCAGCAGGTCGCGCATCCACGCGCTCTTGTCCCAGTCGGTGAAGTAGCCCGGCTCGGCGCTGTTTTCGCTGGAACGATGGTGTTCCAGGCCGATGCCGCCGAGGCGGTCGGTCAGGGCCAGCAGGAATTCGTAGTGGTCGTAGTGGCGCGCGCCGTACAGCTTGTCGGCCTGCTGCACCAATGCGCGATGCAGCTTGATCTGCGCGTCGGTCGGCTTCAGCGACTTGGCGTCGTCGGCGAACACGTTCAGGTGCACCGGCACCTTCGCGCCGGGGTCGAGATCGATGCGCTGGTGGTGCTCGCCGGCAAACAGCGGCGAATCGACCAGGTGGTCATAGGAGATCGGCTTGAACACCACGGTGTCGCCGTCGCGGCGCACGGTTTCCAGCGCAGTGGCATAGCCCCAGCCCTTGGGCAGGGTCACGCTGGCCTGCGCCTGCAGGTTGCGCGCATCGACACCGGCGGGATACAGCGAGTTGGCGTTCCACTGCAGGTTGAGCATTTCCGGGGTCATCACCACCCGGCCCTGGCTGCCGCCCTGCGAGGAGAGGAAATCGAAGTGGGCGACGATCTCGCTGACGCCCTCGGGTACGTCCACCTTGAACGCATAAACGTTGAACTGGTCGCGCTGCCAGGCCAGCGGCTTGCCGTTGGCGGTCACGCGCAGGCCGGCCAGCTTGTCGATCGGGCCGGTGGGCGAATGGTTGCCGGGGATCCACTGCGGGTACAGCAGGGTGACCGGACCGGGCTTGACCGGCACGGTGGCGGTCACTTTGAAGATGCGACGGGCAAGGTCACGTGCATCCACATCGATGCGCAGCAGGCCGGGGGCCGCGGCATCGCCCGGCGGCGAGGTCTGCGCCAGCGCAGGCATGGTAGCCAGCGCGAACAGCACGGACATCACCAGGGCACGGGTCTTCATCAGGCGGGTTCCAGCTACGGTAGAACCTTTGATGCTAGGCCTGTGGCGTGCCCAGCCCCATGGCCGAAGGTCATGGTCGAGAGGACTGTTGAGGCACCTCCATCACGGAAGCTGATTCGACGCCTCTTCCTTCCCAGCCGTCTCGATGGCCGCCTTCAATCTCGCCGGATCTTCGATCCGGACACCGGTCAAACACCTCGAGCCGGTTGCATCGAAAAATACCGTCGACGCCGAGCCTCCCTGGAAGTGCGCATAACCCATAACCGGCGCAGGGGAATCGGCCAGCGGAGCCCATACGATCCTGCCGAGTGCCAGTTTCGCCCTCGCAATCTCCCGCTCGACACACCCGCCCGATGCTTTCACGACGATCACGGTCTGGCCTGATTGTTGTGAAAGCTCGGCAGCAAGTTCAATACCACCGAAATTCCGGGCGATCCCAGAGACCGACGCAGCGTCCGCGCCGGAGCCGTTCTCGATACCCAACGCATCAGCGGCGGCCTGCGGCCCGGCGCTTCGCGCCACCTCCAGCCTCTCGATGTAATCCAGCGCTGCCAGCTGCGAAGCGCTTGCGGCGGGACTCCATGCTTGAGAAGAAGATGTCGCCGCAACCGCTGCGAGGGGAATGAGCGCAGACAGGATCAGCAATGACTTCACCGGCGCTCTCACGAAATCAGCGAGGATGTCCCGCATCGTAGTAGCCCTCATGCTGCCAGGTACAGATTTTCCCGTAATGGCCGAGGTTCATCGGTGAGAGCCCATCCACGCATGGCGTGGATCTACTGGTGTGCCACCAGAGTGATGTGCGGGCCGGATGCAGTAGATCCACGCCATGCGTGGATGACATGCACCCGGTAGCGCCGGGCCATGCCCGGCGAACCAACTTCCGCAGTCAATCCACCAACCGCAGCCGCAGTTCCTTCGGCAGCGCGAACACCATCGATTCCGGCTCGCCATCCAGCTCGCCCACGCCGTCGGCGCCCAGTTCGGCCAGGCGGGCCAGCACGCCATCCACCAGCACCTGCGGTGCCGAGGCACCGGCGGTCACGCCGATGTGCTGCTTGCCTTCCACCCAGCGCGGGTCGATCTCGTGCGCGCCGTCGATCAGGTAGCTCTCCACGCCTTCGCGGCGGGCCAGCTCACTCAGGCGGTTGGAATTGGAGCTGTTCGGCGAACCCACCACCAGCACCAGGTCGCAGCGCTTGGCCAGATCGCGCACGGCGTCCTGGCGGTTCTGCGTGGCGTAGCAGATGTCGTCGTTCTTCGGGCCCTGCATCTCCGGGAACCGTTCGCGCAGTGCCTCGATGATGCCGCGCGTGTCGTCCACCGACAGCGTGGTCTGGGTGGTGTAGGCGAAGTTCGTCGGCTGGTTGATCTCCAGCGTGGCGACCTGCTCCACGTCCTCGACCAGGTAGATCTGGCCGGTACCGGCTTCGCGGTTCCACTGGCCCATGGTGCCTTCCACTTCCGGGTGACCGGCGTGGCCGATCAGCACCACATCACGGCCGGCACGGCAGTGGCGGGCCACTTCGAAGTGAACCTTGGTCACCAGCGGACAGGTGGCGTCGAACACTTTCAGGCCACGACGGTCGGCTTCCTGGCGCACGGCCTGGGAGACGCCGTGCGCGCTGAAGATGACCGTGTTGTTGTCCGGCACTTCATCGAGTTCTTCGACGAAGATCGCGCCGCGCTGCTTCAGGTCGTCGACCACGAAGCGGTTGTGCACCACTTCATGGCGGACGTAGATGGGCGCGCCCAGCGTTTCGATCGCGCGCTTGACGATCTCGATCGCACGATCGACACCGGCACAGAAACCACGCGGGTTGGCGAGCAGCACATCCATCAGTTCAGTCTCCCGGCAGCGGCCGGCTTACGGTTTCGGGGTGGCATTATCCGCCTTTTTGGCGGACTTGCCGTCGAACAGGCCAAACAGGGCGATGCCCACGGCACCGACCACGATGGCCGAGTCGGCCACGTTGAACGCCGGCCAGACGTGGTCACCGATATACCACTGGATGAAATCGACCACGTGACCGTGCACCTGGCGGTCGATCACGTTGCCGATGGCACCACCGATGATCAGCGCGTACGGCACGGCCGCCTTCCAGTTGCCGCGGGCGGTGCTGCGCAGCCACCACGCCATCAGGCCGCTGATGGCGATGGCCAGCACGGTGAAGAAGTGCTTCTGCCAGCCGCCGGCGTCGCTCAGGAAACTGAACGCCGCACCGGTGTTGTAGGTGCGGTACCAGTTCCAGAAGCCGTCGATGACCACCACCGGCTGGAACTCCGGCAGGCTCGACAGCACCCAGGCCTTGGACCACTGGTCCAGGCCGATGATGGCGGCCGACAGCAGCAGCCAGACCAGGGCGTTCGGATGCGGACGGGGCGCGGCCATCAGAACCAGCTCCGCACTTCACCGGCACCGGTGATGTTGCCCGCGCAGCGGCCGCACAGTTCCGGGTGATCGGCATTGCTGCCGACGTCGGCGCGGTGGTGCCAGCAGCGCACGCACTTGCTCTTCTGGGTCGGCTGGGCACTGACGAACACTTCGTCGGTGGTCGCCGGGCGCACCTGCACGTCGCCGCTGATGAACAGGAAACGCAGTTCATCGGCCAGCGGCTGCCACTTCGCGGCCTGCTCTTCGCTGGCGGCGATGGTGATTTCCGCTTCCAGCGCGGCACCGATCGCACCGTTGGCGCGCATCGGCTCGAGCACCTTGGCCACCTGCTCGCGCACGGCCAGCAGCTGGTCGAAATCAGCGGCGTTGAGCTGGGCATCGGCCGGCAGCGGCGCCAGGCCGTCGTACCAGGTGGTGAACAGCACGTGCTCCGCACGCTCGCCCGGCAGGTAGCCCCACAGCTCGTCGGCGGTGAAGGTCAGGATCGGCGCGATCCAGCGGGTGAACGCTTCGGCGATGTGGTACATCGCGCTCTGTGCCGAACGACGGCCGTGCGAATCGGTCGGCATCGTGTACAGGCGGTCCTTGGTCACGTCCAGGTACAGCGAGCCCAGGTCCACGCTGCAGAAGTTCAGCAGCAGCTGGACGATCTCGGCCATGTTGTAGTTGTCGAACGCGGCCTTGATCTTCTCCTGCAATTCCCAGGCGCGATGCACGATCCAGCGGTCCAGCGCGACCATCTCGTTCAGCGGGCGCAGGTGCTGGGCCGGATCGAAGCCATCCAGGTTGCCCAGCAGGAAGCGCGCGGTGTTGCGCAGGCGGCGGTAGGCATCGGCGTTGCGCTTGAGGATTTCCTGCGACAGCGACATCTCGTTGCTGTAGTCGGCCGAGGCGATCCACAGGCGCAGGATGTCCGCGCCCAGCTTGTTCATGATGTCCTGCGGCTCGATGCCGTTGCCCAGCGACTTGGACATCTTGCGGCCGTGCTCGTCCACGGTGAAACCGTGGGTGAGGCACTGCTTGTACGGGGCACGCTGGTCGATGGCCACGCCGGTCAGCAGCGAGGACTGGAACCAGCCGCGATGCTGGTCCGAACCTTCCAGGTACAGGTCGGCCGGCTTACCGAAGCCACGCGCGGCCAGCACGCCTTCATGGGTGACGCCCGAATCGAACCAGACGTCGAGGATGTCGGTGACCTTCTCGTAGTCGGCCGCTTCGGCGCCCAGCAGTTCTGCGGCATCCAGCGAGTACCACACGTCGATGCCCTCGGCTTCGACGCGGTCGGCGACCTGCTGCATCAGCTCCACCGTGCGCGGGTGGATCTCGCCGGTCTGGCGATGGGTGAACAGTGCGATCGGCACGCCCCAGGTGCGCTGGCGCGAGATGGTCCAGTCCGGGCGACCGTCGACCATGCTCTGGATGCGCGCCTTGCCCCAGCTCGGGAACCAGCCGACGGTATCGATGGCGGCCAGCGCATCGTTGCGCAGGTTGGCCTTGTCCATCGAGATGAACCACTGCGGGGTGGCGCGGAACACCACCGGCGTCTTGTGGCGCCAGCAGTGCGGGTAGCTGTGGCGGATCGGGTGGAAGGCCAGCAGCGCGCCGTTGTCGCGCAGCACGCCGACGATGGCCTCCTGCGCCTTCCACAGGTGCTGGCCTGCCAGCACCACGTCACCGGCCGGCGGGGTCGATTCCAGGTACACGCCACGGCCGTCGACCGGGGTGATCTGGCCGGCGTTGTACTTGTCCAGCAGGCCGTACTTCTGGCTGACCACGTAGTCTTCCTGGCCGTGGCCGGGGGCGGTGTGCACCGCACCGGTACCGTCCTCGTCGGACACGTGTTCGCCGTTGAGCACCAGGATCTCGCGCTCCGGGTAGAACGGGTGCGCCAGCAGCTGGTTTTCCAGCGCCGCGCCGGTGGTTTCACCGTGCAGCACCACGTTTTCGACGCCATAGCGCTGCA
The DNA here is from genome assembly GCF_016624625.1 of Stenotrophomonas sp. S41. Lineage (NCBI taxonomy): Bacteria > Pseudomonadati > Pseudomonadota > Gammaproteobacteria > Lysobacterales > Lysobacteraceae > Stenotrophomonas > Stenotrophomonas sp. S41. The sequence goes on from NZ_JACVTV010000082.1 coordinate 8,803, forward strand.
GGGCGCGCTCGGCCAGGGCCGCGGCCAGCACCAGCCAGCGGCGCTTGCCGTTGTGCGCCGGGCCTTCGGCCAGCACGTAGCGGATCTCCGCGCCCAGCGACACCGCCAGCGAGGCCGGCAGCGTCCACGGGGTGGTGGTCCAGATCGGCACGGCCACTTCGACGTCGCCCGGCAGGCTCACGCCGAAGGCCTGGGCCACGGCCTGCGCATCGCGCGCGGCGTAGGCCACGTCGATCGCCGGCGATTCCTTTTCCTGGTATTCGATTTCCGCCTCGGCCAGCGCCGAGCCGCAGTCGAAGCACCAGTAGACCGGCTTGGCGCCACGCACCAGGTGGCCGTTGGCCACGACCTTGGCCAGCGCACGGATCTCGTTGGCCTCGAAATCGAAGCTCAGGGTCTTGTACGGGTTGTCCCAGTCGCCGGTCACGCCCAGGCGCTTGAAATCGGCGCGCTGGATGTTGATCTGCTCTTCGGCGAACTCACGGCACTTCTGCCGGAATTCGACGGCGTCGAGCTTGGTGCCGACCTTGCCCCACTTCTTTTCCACCGCGATCTCGATCGGCAGGCCGTGGCAATCCCAGCCCGGCACGTAAGGCGCATCGAAGCCGGCCAGGTAGCGCGACTTGACGATGATGTCCTTGAGGATCTTGTTGACCGCGTGGCCCAGGTGGATGCGGCCGTTGGCGTACGGCGGGCCGTCATGCAGCACGAACAGCGGGCGGCCGGCGGCGTTGTCACGCAGCTGCTGGTAGAGCCCCTGCTCTTCCCACCGCGCCAGAATGCCCGGCTCGCGCTTGGGCAGGTCGCCGCGCATCGGGAATTCGGTGGCTGGCAGGTTCAGGGTGGTCTTGTAGTCCTGGCTCACGCAGTGGCTCGCAATCTATGTTCGGAAAGGATGGCGCGCGCCTGGTCGGCGTCGCGGTGCATCTGGTCGGTCAGTGCCGCCAGATCATTGAATTTCTCTTCGTCGCGCAGCTTGGCGACGAATTCCACTTCGATGTGTCGACCGTACAGGTCGCCCTGGAAATCGAACAGGTGGGCTTCCAGCAGCGGCTCCACGCCTTCCACCGTCGGCCGGGTACCGAAGCTGGACACCGACGGCCACGGCTGGTCGAACACGCCGTGCACCCAGGTAGCGTAGATGCCCGACAGCGCCGGCGTCTTCGGGAAGCGCAGGTTGGCGGTGGGGAAGCCCAGCGTGCGGCCCAGCTGGCGCCCACGCACCACCCGCCCGCTGATCGCGTAGGGGCGACCGAGCAGATCGTTGGCATGGGTGAAATCGCCGGCCTGCAGCAGCTGGCGGATGCGGGTACTGGAGATGCGATCGCCGTGCAGGTCGACCGCTTCGATCTCACCGGCAGTGAAGCCGAGCTCGCCACCCATCGCCTGCAGCAGGGCCAGATCGCCGCGACGGCGGTTGCCGAAGCAGAACTCCGGGCCGATCCACACTTCGCGCGCGCCCAGGCGCTGGGCCAGCAGCGTGCGGACGAAATCCTCGGCCGGCATGGCCGCCATCGCCGCGTCGAAGCGCAGCAGGCCGATCGCATCCACGCCCAGTTCGCGCAGGATCTCGACCTTGCCGCGGGCCAGGGTCAGCCGCGGCGGCGGCGTGCCCTGGGCAAAGAATTCACGCGGCAGCGGCTCGAATGCCACGGCCACCGCGGCCACGCCCAAGGCGCGCGCGCGGGCGACCGCGTGGCGGACCAGCGCACGATGCCCCAGATGGAGGCCGTCGAATGCACCGATACAGACCACGCTTCCGTTGGGGAACAGCTCCCCGCCCTCGACGCTTCTGAACAGCCTGCTCATCAACTCTCGTTCCGGCCCACCCGGGGCCGCCGCTTCAATGGTGTAACCCTGAAGTATAGCCGCCGTGGGCCCCGATCAATGCCCGCGCAGGTCGCGGGGGCGGAAGCCCATCGCCAGCATGGCCACGCCGTAGGTCGCGCCACCGCCGCCGACCAGCAGCGCCAGGGCGCCGATCCGCTCCCACACGCCCATGGCCGAGAAGGCAGGCAGCCAGTGCAGCAGGGCCAGCAGCACGCCGACCATGGCCACGCAGGCCACCAGCAGGCGTACCAGGTAACCGCCCCAGCCGGGCCGGCGCTGGTAGACATCGGTCTTGCCCAGCCAGTACCAGAGCAGGCCCAGGTTCAGGTAGCTGGACAGCGCACTGGCGATGCCCAGCGCCAGGTGCAGGCCCGGCTGCTTGCCGATGGCGGTCATCACGCCCTGCGCCTTCAGCTCGTCGGGCACCATCACCTGGTACAGCACGGCCAGCAGGGCGAAGTTGAACACCATGTTGGCCACCAGCGCGGCGACGCCGGCACGCACCGGGGTCCGGGTGTCCTGGCGGGCGTAGAAGGCCGGCAGCACGACTTTCAGCAGGGCGAACGCTGGCAGGCCGAAGCTCAGGCCGTACACCGACAGCGCGGTCATGCGGGTGTCGAAGGCGCTGAACTGGCCGTGCTGGAAGATGGTGGCGATCAGCGGCTCGGCCAGGAACAGCAGGCCCAGCATGGCCGGCACCGAGATCAGCAGGGTCATCCGCAGGCCCCAGTCCAGCGAGCGCGAGAAGCCCTCGCGGTCGGTGCTGACGTGGTGGCGGGCCAGCGCCGGCAGGATCACCGTGCCCAGGGCCACGCCGAACACGCCCAGCGGCAGCTCAAGGAAACGATCGGCCAGCGACAGCCAGGACTGCGAGCCGTCGGTCAGCTTGGCGGCGATGACGGTATCCAGCAGCAGGTTGATCTGCGCCACCGACGAGCCGAACAGGGTCGGTACCATCAGGGTCATCACCTTGCGCACGCCCGGGTGGGTCCAGCCCCAGCGCGGCAGGGTCAGCAGGTTGATACCCTTCAGCGAGGGCAGCTGGAACAGCAGCTGCAAGATGCCGGCGGCAAGCACCGCCCAGCCCAGCGCCAGGATCTGCTTTTCCGGTGTGCCGCCCAGCCGCGGCGCCAGCCACAGCGCGCCGGCGATCATGCACAGGTTGAGGATGACCGGGGTCAGCGCCGGCATGGCGAAGCGCTGGAAGCTGTTGAGCGCGCCACCCGCCAGGGCGGTGAGCGAGACGAACAGCAGGAACGGGAAGGTCAGGCGGAACAGGTCCACCAGCAGGCCCTGCTTGACCGGATCGGTATCAACACCGCTTGAGAACACCGAGGCCAGCTGCGGTGCGAAAATCAGCGCCACGGCGGTCACCAGCATCAGGATGCCGCCGAGGGTGCCGGCCGTGCGCGCCATCAGTTCGCGCAGCTCCGCATGGCTGCGGGTCTCTTTCACTTCCGTGAACACCGGCACGAAAGCGGTCGCGAATGAGCCTTCGGCGAACAAACGGCGCAGGAAATTGGGTACCCTGAAGGCGACCCAGAAAGCATCAGTGATGGCGTTGGTGCCGAACGTGGTGGTCACCACGAAGTCCCGGACAAGTCCGAGAACGCGCGAGACCATGGTCATGCTGCTGAACGACAGCAGGCCCCGCAACAACTTGGGTGAACTCACTCAGCGTCCCTCTTGACAATCGACTTGACGTGCATTTCTTACGCCATCATACTAGCTAGCTTGCTGTTCCCATAACACCGATTTTTTCAGGAAACCACCACCGTGGCCAATATCAAGTCCGCCAAGAAGCGCGCCAAGCAGACCGTCGTGCGCAACGCGCGCAACGTGGCTCAGCGCTCGATGCTGCGCACCGCTGTCAAGAAAGTGATCAAGGCGCTGGACGCCAACGATGCCGCCGGCGCCGAAGCCGCCTTCGCCGTTGCCCAGCCGATCCTGGATCGTTTCAGCGCGCGTGGCCTGATCCACAAGAACAAGGCTGCTCGTCATAAGAGCCGCCTGAACGACCGCATCAAGGCCCTCAAGGCCGCCTGATCCGGCGTTGCCGCCCTGCCCTTCGGGGCTGGGTAGCAGACAAAAGCCCGGCCTCGGCCGGGTTTTTTGTTGCCCGTGATTCGGCCGGGGCGAACCGGCCGGGTCGAACCGGCTGGGTCGAACCGGCTGGGTCGAACCGGCTGGGTCGAACCGACTGGGTCGAACCGACCGGGTAGAGTCGACTGTTAGTCGACCAACGCGCGCAGCGCGGGGTTTTGCGATTTCCGCCAAAGGCAGTCGACTGACAGTCGACTCTACCCCCGCCAGGGTTGCCGGCCCGCGGCCGGCACTACCACAACAAAAAACCCGGCCGTAGCCGGGTTTTTCGTGCGGAACCACAACGCCATCACAGCGCGTTGCGGGCTTCCAGTTCGTCTTCCTTCTGGCGATCGAAGAACGCCATGACCCGGCTCATGATCGGGAAGGTACCTTCGCGGCCCAGCGCCGAGACCAGGAACCACGGCTCCTTCCAGCCCAGCTCGGCGACGATCTGTTCGGCCGAGGCCTTGGCCTCGTCCTCGAACATCAGGTCGGCCTTGTTCAGCACCAGCCAGCGCGGCTTCTGCAGCAGCTCCGGATCGTGCTTTTCCAGCTCGCGCTCGATGGCACGCACCTGCTCGACCGGGGAAATGCCTTCCACGCCGCCTTCCATGGGGGAGATATCCACCAGGTGCAGCAGCAGGCGGGTGCGCTGCAGGTGGCGCAGGAACTGCGCGCCCAGGCCGGCACCGTCGGCCGCGCCTTCGATCAGGCCCGGAATGTCGGCGATGACGAAGCTGCGGTAGTTCTCCACCTTCACCACACCCAGGTTCGGGTACAGCGTGGTGAACGGGTAATCAGCCACCTTCGGCGTCGCTGCCGAGACGGCGCGGATCAGGGTGCTCTTGCCGGCGTTGGGGAAGCCCAGCAGGCCGACGTCGGCCAGCAGCTTCAGCTCCAGCTTCAGCGTGCGCTCTTCGCCCGGCTCGCCCGGCAGCGCCTGGCGCGGCGAGCGGTTGGTCGAGCTCTTGAAATGCATGTTGCCGAGGCCGCCACGGCCACCCTGCGCCACCAGCAGGCGGTCGCCGTGCTGGGTCAGGTCGCCGATGATTTCGTCGGTGGCCACATTGATGATCACGGTGCCGACCGGCACGGTGATGGTCAGGTCTTCGCCGCCCTTGCCATAGGCCTGACGGCCCATGCCGTTCTCGCCGCGCTGCGCCTTGAAGATGCGGTCATGGCGGAAGTCGACCAGGGTGTTCAGGTTTTCGTCGGCGCGGATGTACACGCTGCCGCCCGCACCGCCGTCGCCGCCGTCCGGGCCGCCGAGCGGAATGAACTTCTCGCGACGGAAGCCAATGCAGCCGTTGCCGCCGTTGCCGGCGAACACTTCGATTTCTGCTTCGTCTACCAGTTTCATTGTTTCGATGCCTGCGATGGGCGCGGCCTGCGTGCCGCCGCCTTGCTTGAATGTCGGGCCGTGCCCGTTGTACCACTGATTCCAACGAAAAGCCCCGCCGAAGCGGGGCTCTTCATGCAGCGTGCGATTCGACCAGCAGGGCCATGCCGGGGCATGGCCGCCAGCCCAGCCTTATCAGGCTTCGACCGACACGACGCTGACGGTGCGACGCTTCTTGGCGCCCTTCACCGAGAACTCCACCTTGCCGTCCACGAGGGCGAACAGGGTGTGGTCGCGGCCGAGGCCAACGCCCGAACCCGGGTGGAACTGGGTGCCGCGCTGACGCACGATGATGTTGCCGGCTTCAATGGCCTGGCCACCGAAGATCTTGACGCCCAGGTACTTCGGGTTGGAGTCGCGACCGTTGCGCGAAGAGCCTACGCCTTTTTTATGTGCCATGACCTATCTCCTTACTTGCTGCCACCGGCAATGCCGGTGATCTCGATTTCGGTGTAGTACTGACGGTGACCCTGACGCTTCATGTGGTGCTTGCGGCGACGGAACTTGATGATCCGGACCTTGTCAGCACGACCCTGGGACAGGACGGTGGCGGTGACCGCTGCGCCGCTCAGGGCGTCGCCGATCTTGATGCCATCGCTGTCGCCGAGCAGCAGGATGTTGTCGAACTTGATCTCGCTGCCGACTTCGACTTCGAGCTTTTCAATGCGGAGCTTTTCGCCCTGCGCCACGCGGTATTGCTTACCGCCGGTGACCAGTACTGCGTACATGACCAGACTTCCTCTGTAGTTATTGTGGTCTATGGACTGCCGCCATCGAGGGCGGACAGGAGCGGGATTGTACGCAGATCAATGGGCGCCGGTCAAGTCAACCCCTGGGCGGGGTCTACCGGAACGGGGTCAGATCCCTTTTCACGGCGTTAAATGGTATCTGACCCCTTCATAAAGCCTTGTCTCACAAGGTGAGACACCGGACTGGCATTGTCGCCCATTGCCCCCATCTGGTCACCTCGGTAGGCTGACCGATTGCCCGTCCCCCCGCTGGCCCGGCACCCAGCCAACGCCCCCCCATAACCGGATCCCCCATGGCGATGGATTTCATCCGCATCCGCGGCGCGCGGACGCACAACCTCAAGAACATCGACCTCGACCTGCCCCGCGACAAGCTGATCGTGATCACCGGCCTGTCCGGCTCGGGCAAGTCCTCGCTGGCGTTCGACACCATCTATGCAGAAGGCCAGCGCCGCTACGTCGAGTCGCTGTCGGCCTATGCACGGCAGTTCCTGAGCGTGATGGAAAAGCCGGACCTGGACCACATCGAGGGCCTGTCCCCGGCCATCTCGATCGAGCAGAAGTCGACCTCGCACAACCCGCGTTCGACCGTCGGCACCATCACCGAGATCTACGACTACCTGCGCCTGCTGTACGCGCGCGTCGGCACTCCGCGCTGCCCGGACCACGGCTACCCGCTGGAAGCGCAGACGGTCAGCCAGATGGTCGACCAGGTGCTGACCCTGGACCCGGAACAGCGCTACATGCTGCTGGCCCCGGTCATCCGCGACCGCAAGGGCGAGCACGCGCAGGTCTTCGACCAGCTGCGTGCACAGGGCTTCGTGCGCGTGCGTGTTGATGGCGAGCTGTATGAAATCGACGCGGTGCCGCCGCTGGCGCTGCGCCAGAAGCACACCATCGAAGCGGTGATCGACCGTTTCCGCCCGCGCGAGGACATCAAGCAGCGCCTGGCCGAGAGCTTCGAGACGGCGCTCAAGCTGGGCGACGGCATGGCCTCGGTGCAGAGCCTGGACAACGCCGGGACCGCGCCGACCCTGTTCTCCTCCAAGTACTCCTGCCCGGTCTGCGATTACTCGCTGCCCGAGCTGGAGCCGCGCCTGTTCTCCTTCAACGCGCCGATGGGCGCCTGCCCCGGCTGCGATGGCCTGGGCATGGCCGAGTTCTTCGACCCGGCGCGCGTGGTGGTGCACCCGGAACTGTCGCTGGCCGCCGGTGCGGTACGCGGCTGGGACCGTCGCAACGCCTATTACTTCCAGCTGATCGCCTCGCTGGCCAAGCACTACAAGTTCGACGTCGATGCGTCGTGGAACTCGCTGCCGGACAACGTGCAGCAGGCCGTGCTGTACGGCAGCGGCGATGATGCGATCACCTTCACCTACTTCACCGAGGCCGGTGGCCGCACCCAGCGCAAGCACCGCTTCGAAGGCATCATTCCCAACCTGGAACGCCGCTACAAGGAAACCGAATCGGCGGCGGTGCAGGAAGAACTGGGCAAGTACATCAGCGAACACGCCTGCCCCGAGTGCAAGGGCGCGCGCCTGAACAAGGCCGCGCGCAACGTGTTCGTGGCCGACCGCCCGCTGCCGGACCTGGTGGTGCTGCCGATCGACGAAGCACTGAAGTTCTTCAGCGAGCTGAGCCTGCCGGGCTGGCGCGGTGAGATCGCCTCGAAGATCGTCAAGGAGATCGGCGAACGCCTGGGCTTCCTGGTCGACGTCGGCCTGGATTACCTGACCCTGGAGCGCAAGGCCGACACCCTGTCCGGTGGCGAAGCGCAGCGCATCCGCCTGGCCAGCCAGATCGGCGCCGGCCTGGTCGGCGTGATGTACGTGCTCGACGAGCCGTCCATCGGCCTGCACCAGCGCGACAACGAACGCCTGCTGGGCACCCTCACCCGCCTGCGCGATCTCGGCAACACGGTCATCGTGGTCGAGCATGACGAGGATGCGATCCGCCTGGCCGACTACGTGCTGGACATCGGCCCGGGCGCGGGCGTGCATGGCGGCGAGATCGTCGGCCAGGGCACCCTGCAGGACATCCTGGATGCACCGCGTTCGCTGACCGGCCAGTACCTGTCGGGCAAGCGCGCGATCGAGATCCCGGCGCGCCGGCACAAGCCGAACCCGAAGATGACCCTGCACCTGCGCGGTGCCAGCGGCAACAACCTGAAGGGCGTGGACCTGGCGATTCCGTCGGGCCTGCTGACCTGCGTGACCGGCGTGTCCGGCTCGGGCAAGTCGACCCTGATCAACGACACCCTGTTCTCGCTGGCCGCCAACGAGATCAACGGTTCCTCGCACCCGATCGCCCCGTACAAGGAGATCGATGGCCTGGACCTGTTCGACAAGGTGGTGGACATCGACCAGTCGCCGATCGGCCGCACCCCGCGTTCGAACCCGGCCACCTACACCGGCCTGTTCACCCCGCTGCGCGAGCTGTTCGCGCAGGTGCCCGAAGCGCGTGCGCGCGGCTATTCGCCGGGCCGTTTCAGCTTCAACGTGCGCGGTGGCCGCTGCGAGGCCTGCCAGGGCGATGGCCTGATCAAGGTGGAGATGCACTTCCTGCCGGACGTGTACGTGCCCTGCGACGTCTGCCACGGCAAGCGCTACAACCGCGAGACGCTGGAGATCCTGTACAAGGGCTACAACATCAACGACGTGCTGGAAATGACCGTCGAAGATGCGCTGAGGCTGTTCGAGCCGGTGCCGTCGATCGCCCGCAAGCTGGAAACGCTGGTGGACGTGGGCCTGAGCTACATCAAGCTGGGCCAGAGCGCGACCACGCTATCCGGTGGTGAAGCGCAGCGCGTGAAGCTGTCCAAGGAACTGTCGCGCCGCGATACCGGCCGCACCCTGTACATCCTCGACGAGCCGACCACCGGCCTGCACTTCCACGACATCGAAGCGCTGCTGGGCGTGCTGCACAAGCTGCGCGACGAAGGCAACACGGTGGTGGTGATCGAGCACAACCTGGATGTCATCAAGACCGCCGACTGGATCGTCGATCTCGGCCCGGAAGGCGGCCACCGCGGTGGCACCATCCTGGTGACCGGCACGCCGGAAGACGTGGCGGCCTGCCCGCAGTCGTACACCGGCCAGTTCCTGGCCCGCATGCTGCCCTCGACCAGCGCGCGCCCGGAGCAGCCGGCCGCCGTGGCCAACAAGCCCGACGCCCGCCCGCCGCGCAAGGTGAAGCCTGAAAAGCCGGCCAAGGTGGCGAAGAAGGCCGTGGCCGCCAAGAGCACCGGCAAGGCCAGCAAAAGCACGACGAAGAAGAAGGACGCCTGATGAGCAGCGAACACAAGATCCTGGCCCGCATCCCGATCAGCGTGCGCTGGCGTGACATGGACAGCATGGGCCACGTCAACAACGCCAAGTACATTTCCTACCTGGAAGAAGCGCGCGTGCGCTGGATGCTGGGCGTGGAAGGCGTGTCGATGACCGACCGCATCGCACCGGTGGTGGCCGCGACCAACGTCAACTACCGCCTGCCGATCGTGTGGCCCAACGACATCCTGGTCGAGCTGTTCGTCGAGCGCCTGGGCAACAGCAGCGTGACCATCGGCCACCGCATCGTCGACCAGCAGGACGACACCAGGCTGTATTCGGACGGCAACGTGGTGGTGGTGTGGATGGATACGCAGACCGGCAAGAGCGCGCCGCTGCCGGACGCGATCCGCAACGCTTCCACCTGAAGGTAGTGCCGGCCGCTGGCCGGCATTCCCGACCCTGCGATTCGTAGAGTCGAGCTTGCTCGACTGCTGTTTGCCGGATCAGTCGAGCAAGCTCGACTCTACCCGCCATGTTCAAAGGACTGAAATGATCCACCACACCGAACTGCGCGACCTGCTGCCCGGCATGGTCCCCTTCCCCGCCGATGTCTTCCCCGCCGACCAGGCGTGGCTCGGCCAGCACCTGCTGCCGCTGCTGAACATCGACCTGGGCGTGCTACGCCCGGAGCTGGCGGGCCAGGTGGCGACGATGCTGTGCCCGATCGAGCCGTATGACGGCTGCATCGGCGAGACCACCGAAGCGCACCACAACGACTTCACCGGCACCAACTGGATCGCCTTCGAACTGAGCGCGGACAACCAGATGCGCTTCCTCGGCAACGAGGGCTATTTCATCGGCGACCCGGGCAATGACAAGCATGCGCAGGAGCACATCGCGCAGATGCGCGAGAGCCATGCCAAGGCGCGCGACTACCACGCCGCGCATGGCCGCCTGGCCTGCTACTCGCGCTTCGGCAAGGGCGAGCCCAGCGAGCGCGATTACCTGGATACGCTGGGTGGTCAGATAGGTTTCGGCAACTGGACCGAGACCGCGGAGATTCCCGCGGCATTCGAGCTGGGTTTCACCGAAGCTGCCGATGACCCCAACGCTGCGGACGATGCCGAAACGGTGATCATCACGCGTGATGGCAACAAGTTCTTCGCCGTCGCCGACGTGGCCGGCTACAACTGGTGCGCCACCGGCGCCGATGCGATCGTCATGCTGTACGAACCGGTAAGCCGCACGGTGCTGTTCTCGTACGACTGGTCGTAAGCCTGCATGGCGGGGCCGGCCGCGGGCCGGCATTGCCGATCCGACCCAAGGGACTGACATGCTCGACCCCACCGAACTGCGCGACCTGCTGCCCGGCATGGAGCCCTTCCCCGCCGATGTCTTCCCCGCCGACCAGGCGTGGCTCGGCCAGCACCTGCTGCCGCTGCTGAACATCGACCTGGGCGTGCTGCGCCCCGAACTGGCGGGCCAGGTGGCGACGATGCTGTGCCCGATCGAGCCGTATGAAGGCTGCATCGGTGACGACACCACCGCGCACCATAACGCGTTCACCGGCATCAACTGGATCGCCTTCGAGCTGACCGCAGACAACCGCATGCGCTTCCTCGGCACGCAGGAATATTTCCTGGGTGAAGCCGTGGACGGCGACGAGGCCCGCGCCCATATCGTGGAAATGCGCGAGAGCCATGCCAAGGCGCGTGCGTATTTCCAGCAGCACGGGCGCCTGGCCAGCTGCTCGCGCTACGGTGACGGCGAGCTGGACGAGCAGGCATGGCTGCAGCAGCTGGGCGGCCCGATCTGGTTCGGCAACTGGTCCGACTATGCCCCGCTGCCTGCGGCGTTCCAGCTGCAGGATCTGGCCGGCTACCGGCAGCGTGGCAGCCTGCGTCTCCGCAATGACAGCAGCCAGCTGGCCGACGATGGCCTGCAACTGACCCGCGACGGCCAGGCCTTCTTCCATGTGGCCAGCGTGCCGGCCAGCAACTGGGTCGCGGCCGGCGCCGATGCCATCGTGATGTTCTACGAACCGCACAGCCGCACGGTCCTGTTTACGTTCGACTGGTCGTAAAACCCCGCCGGGCATGGCCCGGCGCTACCGGGTGTGTCGCCTGCGCTTCGTAGAGTCGGGGGGGGGGGGGGGGGGGGGGGGGGGGGGGGGGGGGGGGGGG
>NZ_JACVTV010000083.1:0-20200 GCF_016624625.1 Stenotrophomonas sp. S41
GGCTGGGGCGGTGGTGGTGGCCGCTCCGGCGGCGGCGGCGCCTCGGGAGGCTGGTGATGATCCGGCGCCTGCTCCGTCATGTGGTCGCGCCCTCGGTGCGGCGGGCCTTCCCGCCGGACACCCTGCAGGCCATCACCGAGGCCATTGCCGCCGGTGAGGCACGCCACGGCGGCCAGGTGATGTTCGCGGTGCAGGCGGACCTGCCGCTGCACGCGCTGTGGCGGGGCGTGACCCCGCGGCAGGCGGCCGAGCAGGCCTTCGCCCAGCTGCGCACCTGGGATACCCACCACAACAACGGCGTATTGATCTACCTGCTGCTGGCCGACCACGCCATCGAGATCGTGGCCGACCGCGGCCTGCACGGCCGGGTCAGCCCGGCGCAGTGGCAGCGGGTCTGTACCCACCTGCGCGAAGGCCTGCGCGGGGCCAACCCGGTCGAGGCGCTGCGCAGCGCCATCGATGAAGTCTCCGCGCTGGTGGAAGGGCACTTTCCGGCCGCCACGCGGTCCGATGATGACGGCCTGCCCGACACCCCGCAGATCCTGGGTTGAGCCGTAAAATACCCGTACTCCCGCAAGGCAGCTTCCATGATCTATTTCCACGACATCGACCCCATCGCCCTTTCGCTGGGGCCGATCAAGGTGCACTGGTACGGCATCATGTACCTGCTCGGCTTCACCGCGGCCTGGCTGCTGGGCCGCAGGCGCATCGCCGAGGGCCGCCTGCCGGGCGTCGATGCCAACGGTTTCTCCGACCTGCTGTTCTACGCCATGCTCGGCGTGGTGCTGGGCGGGCGCATCGGCTACATGCTGTTCTACGCGCTGGGCGATTTCCTGCACAACCCGCTGCTGCTGTTCAAGGTGTGGGATGGCGGCATGAGCTTCCACGGCGGTCTGCTGGGCGTCATCGCCGCCTGCTGGTGGTGGTCGCGCAAGCACGCGCTGCACTTCTTCGACACGATGGACTTCATGGCGCCGCTGGTGCCGCTGGGCCTGGGCTTCGGCCGCATCGGCAACTTCATCGGCGCCGAGCTGTGGGGCAAGTACACCGATGGCAGCTGGGGCGTGGTGTTCCCGTCCGGCCTGCCGGGCCCGCTGACCCAGCTCGACACCGCCACCCTGCAGGCGCAGTTCGCCACCGGCGCGCTGAACCAGTACGCCCGCCACCCCTCGCAGCTGTATGAAGCGGCGCTGGAAGGCCTGGTGATGTTCGTGGTGCTGTGGGCGGTGTCGGCCAAGCCGCGCCACCGCTACCTGATCGGCGGCCTGTTCGCCCTGCTGTACGGCATCTTCCGCTTCGCGGTCGAGTTCGTGCGCATGCCCGACAATGGCATCTACATGGCCTTCGGCTGGCTGACCAAGGGCCAGATCCTGTGCGTGCCGCTCATCGTCTTCGGCCTGGTGCTGCTGGCCCTGTCGCGCCGCGCACCGGTGCTGCAGCCGCAGCCGATGGTGGCCGCGGAGGGCAAGGCATGAAGGCTTACCTCGATCTGCTGTCGCATGTGCTCGAGCACGGCACCGAGAAGAGCGATCGCACCGGCACCGGCACCCGCAGCGTGTTCGGCTGGCAGATGCGCTTCGACCTCAACGAAGGCTTCCCGCTGGTCACCACCAAGAAACTGCACCTGCGCTCGATCATCCATGAGCTGCTGTGGTTCCTGAAGGGCGATACCAACATCGGCTACCTGAAGAACAACCAGGTGCGCATCTGGGACGAGTGGGCCGACGAGAACGGCGACCTCGGCCCGGTCTACGGCAAGCAGTGGCGCAGCTGGGCCACCGCCGATGGCCGCGAGATCGACCAGATGCAGTGGCTGGTGGACGAGATCAAGCGCAACCCCGATTCGCGCCGGCTGGTGGTCAGCGCCTGGAACGTGGGCGAGCTTTCGCAGATGGCGCTGATGCCGTGCCACAACCTGTTCCAGTTCTACGTGGTCGACGGCAAGCTCAGCTGCCAGCTGTACCAGCGCAGCGGCGACATCTTCCTCGGCGTGCCGTTCAACATCGCCAGCTACGCGCTGCTGACCCACATGGTGGCGCAGGCCACCGGCCTGGGCGTGGGCGATTTCGTGCACACCCTGGGCGATGCGCACCTGTATTCGAACCATTACGAGCAGGCCCGCGAGCAGCTGTCGCGTGAACCGCGCGCGCTGCCGAAGCTGTGGTTGAACCCGGAGGTGACCGACCTGTTCGGCTTCCAGTTCGACGACATCCGCATTGATGGCTACGACCCGCACCCGGCGATCAAGGCGCCGGTGGCGGTATGAGTGCAATGAAACTCTCGATGATCGTGGCGCTGGACCGCAACCGTGGCATCGGCCAGGGCAATGCCATGCCCTGGCATCTGCCGGACGACTTCAAGCACTTCAAGGCGCTCACCCTGGGCAAGCCGATCCTGATGGGGCGCAAGACTGCCGAATCAATAGGCCGCGTGCTGCCGGGGCGGACCAACCTGGTGCTGACCCGCAGCGGCCAGGTGCTGTTCGAGGGCATGCGCGCGGTGGCGTCGCTGGACGAGGCGAAGGCCATTGCCGAAGGCGAGGGCGCCAGCGAGCTGTGCATCATCGGCGGCGGCGAGATCTTCCGCCAGCTGCTGGACCAGGCCAGCGACCTGTACCTGACCTGGGTGGATGCCGAAGTACCGGCCGACACTCATTTCCCCGAGGTCGACCCGGGCGTCTGGCAGGAAACCAGCAGCGAGCCGCACCCGGCTGACGCGCGCCATGCGTACGCGTTCCGGTTCGTGCACTACGTGCGTCGCTGATCATGGGTAGAGTCGACCGTTGGTCGACTGCTCCCCCATCAAATCGCGGAAAACCGCGCTCGGCGCGCGCGAGTCGACTGACAGTCGACTCTACCCATACAGGCCTCAGCCCTGCGGCGGTGTGCTGTTGCCGTTACCGCCGCCACCACCGCCACCACCGCCACCACGACGGCGGCGACGACGCGGGCCACGGCTGGCGGCAGGTGCTGCGGCCGCTTCCTTGTCCTTGTCCTGCGCGGCAGCGGCCGGCCGCTCACGCGCCGGTCGTGCCGGCGGGCGGGCATTGGCCACGGGCGCCGGCACATCACGGCCGGGCACCTGCACCACGCGCAGTTCATCGGTGTCGAGCTGGATGGCGGTGAGCTTGCCGCCCCACACCGCGCCGGTGTCGATGGCATGCACGCCCTGGGTGATGGTCAGGCCCAGCGCCGACCAGTGGCCACAGACCACCTTCAGGTCACGCTCGACGCGGCCCGGTACTTCGAACCAGGGATACAGCCCCTGTTCCTGCGTACCCGGCGTGCCCTTGTCCTCGATGCCGATGCGCCCACGCGGGGTGCAGTAGCGCATGCGGGTGAGCACGTTGATGATCGCCCGCGAGCGGTCGTAGCCGGACAGGTTCGGCGCCCAGCTCGGCTTGTCGCCGTACATGTTGCGGAACAGCTTGCGGTAGCCGGCGCCATGCAGCTGCACTTCCACCTCGGCGGCGTGCTTCTCGGCCATCTGGGTGGTCCACTTCGGCGCCAGGCCGGCATGCACCATCATCCAGCCCAGCTCGCGGTCCACGTGCACCAGCTTCTGCAGGCGCAGCCAGTCCAGCAGCTCGTCGCGGTCCTCGGCCTGCACGATGCGCAGCAGGTCCGGGTTGACCTTGCGCTGTTCCTCTTCGGTGCGCGCACCGACGGCCAGCAGCGAGAGGTCATGGTTGCCCAGCACCACCACGCTGTGCTCGCGCAGCGAATGCACCAGGCGCAGGGTTTCCAGCGACTGTCCGCCGCGGTTCACCAGGTCGCCGCAGAACCACAGGGTGTCCTGCGCCGGGTCGAAGCGGATCTTTTCCAGCAGTCGCTGGGTAACGTCGTAGCAGCCCTGCAGGTCGCCGATCGCCCATACACTCATCGTCCGGCCTCCGTGTCAGTGCAGGGTACGCGGCACGGCCAGCACGAAAGGTGCGACCGGCGCGGCGAATTCGGTGCCGTCATCGGCAACCATGTCGTAGTGGCCCTGCATGGTCCCGTGGTCGGTCCCCAGCATGACACCCGAGGTGTAACGGAAGTCTTCACCCGGGCGCAGGCGCGGCTGCTCGCCGATCACCCCGTCGCCATCGACATGCTCGACACGGCCGTTGGCATCGGTGATGCGCCAGTGGCGGGCGACCAGGCGCGCGGCAACGCGCCCCTGGTTGTGGATGCGGATCGTATAGGCGAACGCATAGCGGCCGTCTTCCGGCGCGGATTGGTCGTCGAGGAAGCGCGGAGCAACCTCGACAGTAATGGCGTAAACGTCAGCGTCTTCCATACCGGCAGTGTAATCAGGTGGCATTGGCCAAAGCGATGAATTCAGCCACATCCAGCTGTTCTGCACGGGCATCGGGGCGCACGCCGGCGGCCGCGAACTGCTCGGCCGTGACGACGTTGTTGAGCGCATTGCGCAGGGTCTTGCGGCGCTGCCCGAAGGCGGCCTTGACCACGTCGGCAAAGCGCTTGTGGTCGTTGATGTTGACGCTGGCCGGGTCACGCGGCACCAGCCGCACCACGGCCGAATCGACCTTCGGCGGCGGCCGGAACGCGCCCGGCGGCACCACGAACAGCGAGGTCACCTGGCAGTAGGCCTGCAGCATCACGCTGAGGCGGCCATAGACCTTGCTGCCCGGGCCGGCAGCCATGCGGTCCACCACTTCCTTCTGCAGCATGAAGTGCATGTCGCGGACGACCGCGGCGTGCTCCAGCGCGTGGAACAGGATGGGCGAGGAGATGTTGTAGGGCAGGTTGCCGACCAGGCGGATCGGCTCGCCGGCGGCCAGCGCGGTGAAATCCACGCGCAGCACGTCGCCCTGGACGATGGTCAGATCGCCCAGCGGTTCGGCGGCGGCGGTGAGCGGCGCGATCAGGTCGCGGTCGAACTCGATCACCGTCAGCTTCGGGTGCACGCGCAGCAGGGGCAGGGTGATCGCGCCCTGGCCGGGGCCGATCTCGACCAGACGGTCACCGTCCTTGGGATTGACCGCCATCACGATCTTGTCGATGTAGTGGCGGTCGGCCAGGAAATGCTGGCCAAGCTGCTTCTTGGCCGGGGCGGTGAACACCGGGCCGGAGGGGGAATGCGGGGAATTCATGCGCTCAGTGTACGTTGCCGGGCCAGCCGCGCACACAGCGCCGTTGCGGCCTGCAGGCTGGAAGGATCGGCGATGCCACGTCCGGCCAGCTCCAGCGCGGTGCCGTGGTCGACGGCCACGCGCGGGTAGGGCAGGCCCAGAGTCAGGTTCACGGCCTGTTCGAAGCCGGAATACTTCAGCACCGGCAGGCCCTGGTCGTGGTACATGGCCAGCACGGTGTCGAAGCCGGTCAGCTTGGCCGGCAGGAAGGCGGTATCGGCCGGCAGCGGCCCGACCAGGTCCATGCCCTCCGCGCGCAGGCGCTGCAGCAGGGGGATGACCAGGTCCAGCTCCTCGCGGCCGAGGTGGCCGTCTTCGCCGGCATGCGGGTTCAGCCCGAGCACGGCGATACGCGGCGCGGGCAGGCCGAACTCGCGGCGCAGCGCGGCATGCACGGTGCGCAGGGTGTGTTCCAGGCTGGGCGCGGTGATCGCATCGGCCACCTCGCGCAGCGGCAGGTGGGTGGTGGCCAGGGCCACGCGCACGATGTCGTTGGCCAGCATCATCACCACCTTCACCCCGGCCTGGTCGGCCAGCAGTTCGGTGGTGCCGCTGTAGGCGATGCCGCCCTGGTTGATCACCGCCTTGTGCACCGGGCCGGTGACCACGCCCTGCAGCTCGCCGGACAGGCAGGCCTGACCGGCCGCCAGCAACGCGCCGATCACCGCGCCCGCATTGGCGGGATCGGTCTGGCCGAAGTGGCTGGGGGTGGTGTTGCCGAGGGCGCGCAGGCGCAGGTCGCCGGGCAGGCGGGCCTCGGCATCCTCGGGCAGCAGCTGCAGGGGCAGCTTCAGCGCGGCCGCGGCCGCGCGCAGGGTATCCGGGTCCGCGAAGGCCAGCAGCCGGCAATCATCACGCGGCTGCTGGACAAGGCGGACGCACAGCTCCGGGCCGATCCCCGCCGGCTCGCCCGGTACCAGAGCGAGCTCGGGGCGCATCGGTCAGGGCTGCTGCGGCGTCGCGGTGTTCTCCGCGCGGTCGCCACTGCGGAAGCTGACGTAGGCTTCGCCACGCAGTTCCTGCAGGAAACGGTTGTATTCGTCTTCCAGCTTGCGGCGGCCGATGGTCTCGCGGACCTGGGCACGCTGGTTGTCGCTGGTCACGTCGGTCTGGCGCGTGGCAACGCGCTGTACGATGTGCCAGCCGGCATCGGTACGGAACGGCTGGCTGACGCCGCCGTCCTGGATGCCTTCGACCTGCTGGCCGAACGCCGGACCGAAGGCATCGGCCGGGAACCAGCCCAGATCGCCGCCCTGGCCCTTGCTGTTGTTGTCTTCCGACGATTCCTTGGCCACGGCCTGGAAGTCGGCACCGCCGACGATGCGGGCACGCAGGGTGTCGATCTTGGCCTTGGCGGCCGCGTCGGTCTGGTTGTCGTCCACGCGCACCAGGATGTGGCGGCCGTG
The DNA here is from genome assembly GCF_016624625.1 of Stenotrophomonas sp. S41. Taxonomy (NCBI): domain Bacteria; kingdom Pseudomonadati; phylum Pseudomonadota; class Gammaproteobacteria; order Lysobacterales; family Lysobacteraceae; genus Stenotrophomonas; species Stenotrophomonas sp. S41. Next base: position 6,544 of record NZ_JACVTV010000083.1, read on the forward strand.
GTACTCGGTGACGGTGTGGTCGCCGGTGGCGGCGTTGGCATCACGCACTTCCACCAGCTTCAGCAGCTGGAAGCCGCTCGGGCCACGGATCGGACCGACCACGTCGCCGGCCTTCATCTGCTGCATCATCTGCGCGAAGGCGGCCGGGATCTCATCCAGGCTGCGCCAGCCCAGATCGCCGCCTTCCAGCGCGTTGGGGCTGTCGGAATAGCGGACGGCGGCGGCGTTGAAGTCCAGCTCGCCCTTGTCCAGCAGTGCCTTCACGCCATCGGCCTTCTTCTGGCCGGTGGAGATCTGTTCGGCAGTGGCGCCATCGGGCAGGGCCACCAGGATGTGCGCCAGGTGGTACTGGTTGCCGACGGTGGCCTGCTGCTTCAGGGCAGCATCGACTTCGCCTTCGCTGACGCTAATGCGGCTCTGGGCGAAGCTCTGGCGCAGGCGCTGCACGGTGATCTCGTCACGCACCGAGGCGCGGAAATCGGCGAAATCGATGCCGTCGCTGGCCAGGCGCTGGCGCAGGGCGTCCAGGTTGGAGCCGTTCTGCTGGGCGATCGAGTTCATCGCCTGGTTCAGTTCCTGGTCGCTGATGCGGATGCCGCTGCCCTGGGCGCGGGCGACCTGCAGCTTGACCAGCACCAGGCGCTCGAGCACCTGGCGGCTGAGCACGTCGTCGGGCGGCAGCTGGTTCTCACGACCGGCGTACTGGGCCTTGATGTTGACGATCGCACGCTGCAGTTCGCTCTGCAGCACCACGTCCTCATCGACGATGGCTGCAATGCGGTCCAGCGGCTGGGCCTCCTGGGCGATGACCTGGAGGGGGGCGGACACGCTGGACACGGCCAGCAGCGAAGCGAGTAGGACGGGGAAGCTCTTGGTCATGGGATCTGATTTGGATCGTAGTCGTCCCGGCTCGCCCCGGTGTTGCTGGGCGGCACGAGATAGAGGTCGTCGCGGTTGTACCCGAGGATAGCACGGCGCAGGGTGCGGTCCGTGTCCTGGCCCAGCGAGCTCAGGCCCTTGAGCACGAACTCGAGCTGGATGGAGTTGTTCAGATCACCCTCGCGGTTGCGCACGTAGCGGCGGGCCACGGCGCGCACGGCCAGGCAGCAGCTGTCCCACTGCACGCCGCCGATGATTTCCAGCGGCTTGCTGTCCTGGATGGAGTAGTAATAGCGGCCAACCAGGCTCCAGCGCTCGTTCAGCGGGTACAGGAACGACAGGTCGGCCTGTTCCAGCAGGGTGCGCTCTTCCTTGGTGGCATTGGCCGCCGCACCCGAGTTGATGCGGTAGCGGTAGCTCAGGTTGACCACGCCGTCGTTGGACATCAGGTAGCGGGCGCGGACGCTGGCCAGATCCTCACGCTTGTACTTCGGGTCCCACTGGTAGGTGGCGCCGAGGGTCCAGCGGTCATTGATCATGTAGTTCGAATCGGCGATCCAGGCCGACTTGCCCTTTTCGACCGGGGCGCCGCCCGGGGTCACGGTCACCCGCGACTCGTCGAAGTACTGGATCTGGCCGATCGAGGCCGAGAAGCGTTCCTTGCCCGTGGTCTGGTCGATGAAGCGGGTGCTGACCGCCATGGTCAGCTGGTTGGCATCGTTCTGGCGGTCCGCGCCGGTATAGCGCGAATCGCGGAACAGCTGGCCCCAGCTGAAGGTGAAGTCACGGGTATCGAAGATCGGCAGGTCGTCCTGGTTGCGGTAGGGCGTGCGCAGGTAGAACAGGCGCGGCTCCAGGGTCTGCAGGAAGGACTTGCCGCCGATCTTGGTGTCGCGGTCGAAGAACAGGCCGGCATCCAGGCTGGCGATCGGCAGGGCGCGGGTCGGCGAAGTGTTACCGCGCAGCTGGTCGGCGGTCGCCGTGTTCACATCGACACCCTGCGAGGTCAGCACCGTGCTGCGGATGCTGTCGGCCAGGCCGCGGTCCAGCTGGTAGGCCGTGTAGCGGTAGGCCAGGGTCGGGGTCACATACCAGGCCGCACCGCTGATCGGGAACGACACGTACGGCTTGATGTCCAGGCGCGAACCGCCGTACACCCGCTGGGTCAGGCCGTTGCGGGTGTACTGCAGGTCTTCGCCGGCGCTGGCGTCGTACTTGAAGTTGATGTCGTCGTGGGTGAAGCGGACGACCTCGGAGTAGACGCCGGTCTCCAGCCATGGCAGCAGCGACTTGTCCCAGTTGAAGTACAGCCGCGGCTGGCGGTTGTAGGCCAGCGCGCTTTCATTGAGGGTGTAGTCGGTCAGCTGCCAGCGGTCGGCCATGATGCCGGCGGTCCAGTTCTGGCCGGTGCCGTACAGGCCGATGGTGCTCTGCAGGTTGGATGCGGTAACGCCGACCAGGCGGTTGGCGAAATCCTCGATGTAACGCTCGTCACTGACCCAGGCCAGGTTGGCGCGCGCCTGCCAGTGGCTGTTGACATTGTGGTAACCGTTGAACATCACCCGGCCGCGGTCGCGATCGCGAAGCTCGTCGTTGGGCATGTAGGCGGTCAGCAGCTCGCCGCGCCCGCCGTTGTAGAGGTAGCGGAACTCGTTGTCGAGCATCAGGCCGCGCCGGCTCATGTAGCGCGGCGTCAGCGTGTCGTCGTAGTTCGGCGCCAGGTTCAGGTAGATCGGCTGGGCGTAATCGAAGCCGTTGCGGCCGGACATGCCCAGCTGCGGGAACAGCAGGCCGGTCTTGCGGCGGTCGTCGATCGGGAACTTGAAGTACGGCGCCCACAGCACCGGCACCTTGCCGATGCGCAGCACGGCATTGCGGGCGGTGCCGAAGCCTTCGTCGTTGTCCACTTCGATTTCCGGCGCCGACAGCTTCCACACCGGCTGCGAGGGATCGCAGGTGGTGTAGGTCGAGCGGTGCATCTGGCCGACGGCGCCCTGCAGGTCGACCGATTCGGCATCGCCGTTGCCACGGCGCGACACCAGCTGGTACTGGATGTCGGTGATCTTGTGGGTGTCGCTTTCCTGGTTGCCCTCGGCACGCTTGGCGACCATGCGGATCGACGCATCCTGGTAGCGCACATTGCCGTCGGCGATGTAGTTGCCACTCTCGGTGTCGAAGCTGAGCTTGTCGGTGCCGACAAACTGGTCGCCACGGCGCAGCGCCACGTTGCCCTGGTACTGCGGCACGGTGGTGGTGCCCAGCAGCTGGTCACCCTCGATGTCGGTGGGCTGCTGCTCGCGTTCGGCGCTGGCGGCGGCCTTGTCCTGCCCGGGCACCGGGGTGGGGGCATCGGTGAAGGCGGGAATGACCTCGGTTGCCGGGCACAGGCCCCAGTTGAGCGGCTTGTCATCGGCCATCGCGGGAAGGCAGACGGCGATGCTCAGGGGCAGGGGAAGCAGGCGGAGGGCTCGGCGCACGCGGTTCGGATTCGGGCGAAAACGGACGGTAGATTGCCCCATCCGCTGCATAGGGGCAATGAAGGTTGCCGCCCGCTGCCGGTTCGGGTTCATCCAGCCCGTGGCCCGGACGCCCCTTCCAGCAGGGCCCGGACATGGGCCACGGTGCACTCGGACAGGGCCTGCAGGTCATAGCCGCCCTCCAGCATCGACACCACCCGGCCGGCCGCGTGGCGGCGGGCCAGCGCATGCAGTTCGGCGGTGATCCAGGCGAAATCGTCCGTTTCCAGCATCAGGTCGGCCTGCGGGTCGCGCAGGTGGGCGTCGAAGCCGGCCGAGACCAGCAGCAGCTGCGGGCGGAAGTCGTCGATGGCCGGCAGCATCTCGTCGGCCCAGACATTGCGGAAGCGGAACCCGCCACTGCCCGGCGGCAGCAGGATGTTCATCAGGTTGCCGGCGCCACGGTCGCGGCGCAGGCCCGAATTGGGGAACAGCCCGGCCTGGTGGGTGCTGTAGTACGACACCCGGGCGTCGTGCTGGAAGATGTCCTGGGTGCCGTTGCCATGGTGGACATCGAAGTCCACCACCGCGATGCGCTCCAGCCCGTGCCGGTCGCGCGCGTAGGCGGCGGCCACGGCGATGTTGTTGAGCAGGCAGAAGCCCATCGCCGTGCTGCTGGTGGCGTGGTGGCCGGGCGGGCGCACCGCGCAGAACGCCAGCGGGTCATCGCCCAGCATCACCGCATCGACCGCGGCCACGCCGGCGCCGGCCGCGTGCACGGCGGCGCTGGCCGAACCGGGCGAGGTCCAGGTGTCCATGTCGAGCTGGCGCAGCGGCAGGGTCTGCGGCTGCAGGACGAAGTCGAGCAGGGCGCTGTCGTGCACCCGGCTCAGTTCACCGAACTTGGCCGGCGGCGCCTGGCGCCAGTCCAGCTGGCCGGGGAAGGCCTGGTGCAGGGCATCGAGCACCCCCTGCAGCCGCTGCGGGCACTCGGGATGGCCGGGGCCGGGGTCGTGCTGCAGGCAGGCGGGGTGGGTATAGACCAGCATCGGTGGTCAGCGCTGCCGGTGCTGCGGCTGCCACAGCGCCTCGCCGTGGCCATCGGCACGGGCCAGCACCCGCGACAGCACGAACAGCAGGTCGGACAGCCGGTTGAGGTACTGCAGGGCTTCGCTGCGCACGCTTTCCACCCGCGCCAGGGCGACCGTCTCGCGCTCGGCCCGGCGCACGATGGTGCGTGCCAGGTGGCAGCGCGCGGCCGCTTCGCCGCCGGCCGGCAGGATGAATTCCTTCAGCATCGGCAGGTCGGCATTGTAATGATCCAGCTGCTGTTCCAGCGCCGAGATGTCGGCGGCGTGGATGGCGGCATGGCCCGGCACGCACAGCTCGGCGCCGAGGTCGAACAACTGGTGCTGCAGGTGGACCACCAGCGACCGCACGTCGTCGGGCAGTGCCGTGGCCAGCAGCAGGCCGAGTGCGGCGTTGGCTTCATCCACCGTGCCGTACGAGGCCACGCGCAGGTCGTCCTTGCCGACCCGGCTGCCATCGCCGAGGCCGGTGCTGCCGTCATCGCCGGTACGGGTGTAGATGCGCGAAAGACGATGGCCCATGCGATGGCTCAGTGCTGGATGTCGCGGCGGGCCTGCTGCAGCTTCAGCACCTGCTCGACCGCCAGCTGCAGGGCCGCGGCCAGCGCCACGTAGATGGCCGTGGTGCGCAGGTAGGGGCCGAACCACTGCGCGTAGTTCTGCGCCCAGCCGGCCACGGTCGGCTCGGCCACGTTGCGGGTGGTCCAGTAGAAGCCGCCCTGTGCGAGCAGGTGGCACAGCGCCACCGAGGCCACCAGCAGCAGCGCGCCCTTGCCCAGCGTCAACCAGTGCGCGCCGTGGTAGTTGCGGCCCAGCAGCAGGCCACCGGCCCACAGCGAGAAGTACGCCGGCAGCAGCAGCCAGTAGCCGGGCGAGACGCAGTAGTGCTGCCAGAAATCCAAGCCGCTGCTGCGGATCACGATCCAGTCCACCAGCACGGCGAAGACCATCAGCAGCGGGAACGCCCAGCGCGTCCAGCGCGCCAGGTAGAAGCCACCGATGAAGAACACCGCCCAGGACGCATCGGGGATGGCCGCGAAGTGGTTGACCCGGGTCGCCGCCAGCAACAGCACAAGCACGGAGAGGACAAAGGCGCGGTTGGCGGTGTCGGACATGGCAGCGGGCCCGGAGCGGATTCAGCTTTCATTCTAGCCCGCCGCGCGGGTTGGCGCAGGGCCCGGCGGCGAGCGCGTATCATTGGCTCATGAGTGAACGACATGACGTGCTGATCGTCGGTGGCGGTCTGGTGGGAGCCAGCCTGGCCATCGCCCTGGACCGGCTGGGCCTGGACGTGGGCCTGCTCGAGGCCAGCCCGGCCGGCGAACTGCCGGCGGTGTTCGACCAGCGCAACCTCAGCTTCGCCGCCGCCACCGTCAATGCGCTGACCGCGCTGGGGGTGATGCAGAAGCTGGCGATGGCGCCCGGCCCGATCCGCCGCATCCATGTCAGCCGCGCCGGAGATTTTGGCCGGGTCCAGCTCGACGCGGCCGATTACGACCGGCCCTGGTTCGGCCAGGTGGTGGTGGCGCGCGATTTCGGCCAGGCGCTGGAAGCGCGCCTGCAGGAACTGCCGCGCCTGCACCGTTATCGGCCGATGCGTTTCTTCGGCCTGGGCGAGGTGGTCGATGGCCACCGCCAAGTGCGCGTGGCCGACGAGAGCGGCGAGCGCGTGCTGCAGGCGCGGCTGGTGGTCGGTGCCGACGGCACCGCCAGCGGCGTGCGCGAGGCGCTGGGCATCGAGGTCGACCGCCATGATTTCCTGCAGACCCTGTTCGTCGCCCGTGTGCGCAGCCAGCGCGCGCCCGATGGCAGCGCCTGGGAGCGTTTCACCGACACCGGCCCGACGGCGCTGCTGCCGCGCGGCGACCGCCACTTCGGCTGCGTGCACGGCGTGGGCCGTGACCAGGCCGAGGCGGTGATGGCGCTGGACGATGCCGCCTGGCTGCAGCGCCTGCAGAACGCGCTCGGCTGGCGTGCCGGCCGCCTGCTCGAATCCGGGCCGCGCAGCGCCTATCCGCTGATCCAGGTGCTGGCGCGCGCGCTGGCCGGGCAGCGCACGGTGCTGCTGGGCAATGCCGCGCAGACCATCCACCCGTTGGGCGCGCAGGGTTTCAACCTGGGCCTGCGCGATGCGCTGACCCTGGCCGAGCTGCTGGAAGACGCGGGCGGTGATGCCGGCAGCGATGGCCTGCTGCAGGCCTACGTGGCCCGCCGCGAAGAGGACCGCCGGCAGACGGTGGCGTTCTCCGGTGGCCTGGCCCGGCTGACCAGCAACCCGGCGCCGCTGCTGCGGCCGCTGCGCAGCCTGGGCCTGGTCGCCGTGCAACGCGCGTCGGTGCAGTCGATGCTGGTCGGCGGCGCGATGGGTTTCCGCGGTGACGTGCCGCGCCTGTGCCGTGGGGAGGCCGCATGAGCCGCCGCATGCGCCTGGACGTGGCCATCGTCGGCGGTGGCGTGGTCGGTGCCGCCTGTGCGCTGGCGCTGGCCGATGCCGGTCTGTCGGTCGCCCTGGTCGAAGGCCGCGAGCCGACGCCGTGGCAGGCCGCGCAGCCGGACCTGCGCGTGTTCGCCTTCGCGGCCGACAACGTACAGCTGCTGCAGCGCCTCGGCGTGTGGCCGGCGATCGCCCAGGCCCGTGCCTGGCCGTACCGGCGCATGCAGGTGTGGGATGCGGCCGGCGGCGAGGATCTGTTGTTCGACGCCGACCGCTTCGGTCGTCGCGAGCTGGGCTACATCGTCGAGAACGGCCTGCTGCAGGACCGCCTGTGGGCGGCGCTGCCGGCCGCCGGTGTGCAGCTGCACTGCCCGGCGCGGGTGGAAGCGCTGGAGCAGGACGAAGACGGCGTGCGCCTGCGCCTGGACGATGGCCGTCGCCTGGATGCCGCGCTGGCCGTGGCCGCCGATGGTGCCGAATCAACCCTTCGCCAACTGGCCGGGATCGAGGTCGAGCGCCACGATTACCACCAGCGTGGCGTGGTGGCCTATGTGGACAGCGAACTGCCGAACCAGGCCACCGCCTGGCAGCGCTTCCTGCCCACCGGGCCGCTGGCCCTGCTGCCGGTGGCCGAGCGCCGCAGCTCGATTGTCTGGACCCTGCCCGAGGACGAGGCCGCACGCGTGCTCGCCTTGGACGAAGTCGCCTTCAACCGCGAACTGACCCGTGCCTTCGCCGCGCGCCTGGGCGAACTGCGCCTGGCCTCGCCGCGCGCGGCGTTCCCGCTGCGCCGGCAGCTGGCCCGTCACTACGTGGCGGGTCGCGTGCTGGCGCTGGGCGATGCCGCGCACGTGGTGCACCCGCTGGCCGGGCAGGGCGTGAACCTGGGGCTGCGCGATGTCGCCGCCCTGCAGCAGTGGCTTGCCCCGTCGGCCGAACGCCGTGGCCAGCCGCGGCTGTCACCGCAGCGTCTGCAGCGCTGGGCGCGCGAACGGCGCAGCGACAACCAGATTGCCGCCTACAGCTTCGATGCGATCAACCGCCTGTTTTCCAACGACGAAATGCACCTGACCCTGGCCCGCGGCCGCGCGCTGGGCTGCGTAGGCAAGTGGCCGCCGCTGGTGCAGGCATTCTGGAAGCGCGCCGCCGGCGTGTAAGCCGGTAGCGCCGGGCCATGCCCGGCGAGCGCGCAGCGCGGTTCACCCATTCCGCCGGGCATGGCCCGGCGCTACCGCCGTCGTTTCAGTAGATCCACGCCATGCGTGGATGAAGATCGCGAAGGCGGATCAGTCGATCAGCCAGCCGGCCAGGTCGGTGCGGTCCAGCTTGCCGCGATGCTTCACGTCCAGCGAGGTGAACTCATCGGCCAGCGCCGGGTTGGCCTGTGCCTCGTCGCGGCTGATGAAACCATCGCCGTCCACATCCAGTGCGGCGAAGTGGATGCGGTACTGCCCGACCACGCTGGCCGGGCTGACCGAGCGCACCGTCACCGGCGTTTCGCCCAGCGGCACGGCGATGTCGACGCTGCCGGTCACCCGGCCACTGGCCAGTGACTGCTGGCGGACCACGCCGCTGTCGTCGCGCAGCGGTGCGCTCTGTGCCGGCTGGGGCAGGGCCACCTGCGCCGACGCAGCCGCCGGCAGCAGGACCATCAGGAGTGGAATCAGTCGAAAGTGCATGCAGTCGTGTTCCCGGTAGCGCCGGGCATGCCCGGCGGACATCGTGTCTCAGCGCAGCGGCGAGGCCAGCACCGTGATCTCTTCGCGGTCGTGGTAGAGCTGCTTGGCACGCACCACCAGCGGCTTGCCGGCCTGCTCCTGGAACAGGTCCAGGCACAGCCGGGTTTCATCCCAGCGCTTCTTCATCGGCAGTTTCAGGTTGAAGATCGCGTGTTTGCACCAGCCTTCGCGGAACCAGGTGGCCATGCGCTCGGCCACGCGGCGCGGCTGCTCGACCATGTCGCAGACCATCCAGTCCAACGGCTGGTCGGGGTGCCAGTGGAAACCATCGGCGCGCAGGTGCTCAACCAGGCCGGTGTCCAGCACATGCTGGCGCAGCGGGCCGTTGTCGATGCTCAGCACGTGCATGTGCTGGCGGGTCAGCACCCAGGTCCAGCCGCCCGGTGCGGCGCCGAGGTCGGCCGCGCGCATGCCGGGCTTGGCCAGCTGTTCGCGCTCTTCCGGAGTCAGCAGGGTCAGCAGCGCTTCGTCCAGCTTCAGCGCCGAGCGCGAGGGCGCTTCGGGCAGCAGCTTCAGGCGCGGGATGCCCAGCGCCCACGGTGCGCTGTCGGCCGGGTCGGCCACGCAGACGAAGGCATGGGTGCCGTCGACGAACACCACATGCAGGCGCGGCAGGCGCGCATTGGGCTTGTCGGTCAGCTTGCCGGCCTTGCGCAGCGCCGGGCGCAGCGCATTGCCGAAGGCGCGGGCCAACCCGGACAGCGGCTTGCCGGCATCCGAATCGGGGTGTTCCACCCACAGGTCGCCGAAGCGCGGCGCATCGGCCAGCACGTCCAGCATCGGGGTGATGCGGTCGGCCGGCTCCAGCTGCGGCAGTTCGGCCAGCACCACCAGCTTCTGCCGGGCGAAGATCAGCTCGCGCCAGCGCAGGCGCGGGGCCAGTGCGGCGGCTTCGTCGCACATGAACAGCACGTAGCCATCATTGCGCTGGGTGCGCGCATAGCCGGCAAAACCGGCTTCGCCGGCGCGGAACTGCAGTTCGCCGGCCAGCTCGGGCTCGAAGCCCTGGCGGCACAGGCACAGCAGGCCGATGCCTGCCTCAGTAACGGGCGCCATCACTCTCTCCATAGGCACGCAGCACGCTGCGCGCATCATCACGGTTCAGACCCTGCACGACGTCGATGCCGCGCTTGTTGAGCTCGCCGACCCAGTCGGCGGGCAGCGGGCCTTCATCGAACGGGGTCAGTTCTTCCACATCGGCCGCGCTGGCGCCGATCAGCAGGCGGTCGATGCCGGCCCACACGGTCGCGCCGTAGCACTGGCAGCACGGCTGCGAGCTGGTGGCCAGGGTGATCGGCGACAGCACGGCGTTCAGGCGTGGCGTCTGCAGGCGCTGCTGGGCCAGCATGTAGGCCATGTTCTCGGCATGCGCCAGCGAGGTCGCATGCGGCATCACCCGGTTCACGCCAGCGGCGATCACCTTGTCTTCCGGGCCAAACACCACCGCGCCGAACGGGCCGCCACTGGCGTGCTCGATGTTCAGCCGCGACAGCGCGATGGCCAGCGCGACCTTGGCCTCATCGCCGGGATAGCGACGATCCAGGTCGATCTGGTCGTGGATCCAGGCGGGTAGGGTCAGGTGGACTTGCGCGTACAGCATCGCGGGGTGCCTCGTGTGGAAGATGAAGTGGTGCGGCGGCTTCGGTAACCGGCGCGCAGTGTAGCGGCAGCCGGGTGCACCGGGGGTGTCTGCTCAGTCGTCCAGGTCGGTGCGGACCACCACGTACTGCTTGCGGAACTCCAGCCCGGCCTGCGGCCAGCGTGCGGCGTAGGCGCGCAGCAGGGGCAGGGCGGCGGGGAAGTCGTGGCCGTTGACCCGGCAGTCGGCCTCGCACTGGCCGTCCGCATCGCGCGAAGCGAACAGGCGGATGCCGAGGAACTGGCGGGTCTTCAGCAGGTCGTTGAAGGCCACCAGGCTCTGGGTGAACAGGCAGCACGGGCAGGAGCCGTGGTCGTCCTCACTGCAGGCGGCAGCGTCGTCGGCCGGCTCGCCGCGGTAGTGGGCCAGCGGGCCCAGCACCACCGCACGTGCCAGCGGCGTTCCGGTTTCCTCGGCGCCGTAGCGCAGGGTCAGCATCTGCAGCTCGGGCGCATCGTCGGCACCGATGGCGGCCTGCAGGGTGGCCAGGTCGACCCGCACCCAGTTATCGAAGCCGGACAGCGCGGCCTCCTGCTGGCTGTCGCCGGCGGCGTGCTGGTATTCGAACAGGCCGTCGGCGAACAGGTCCGGATGGCGCGCCTCGATCACCGTGGAGGTCTGCCAGCCGCCGTTGTCGCGCGGCTCGGCACCGACCGGGTGCGCGCTCAGGCGCAGGCCGCTGTCCAGCACCAGCTCGTCGCCGTCGAGGGCGCAGGCGATATCACGGCCCAGCAGTACCTGCTGGAGCAGCGGAAGGAGGGCATTGGCGGAAGCGGTCATGTCGAAGGGCCTGCCTGGAGCGGTGGGGGACAGCCAGGCGGTGCCTGGCATCAGCGAAGGGCGTCGAGTTCGGCGCGATAGCGCCGTGCATCCGACTGCTGCTGCGGGTCGTTGCCGTGGTCGCGCAGCCAGGTCTCCAGCTCGCGTCGATAGTCGGCGCGGAACCCGGCGTTGTCCGGGCTGAAATGCAGCTTGCGCGCCGCCACCTCCACCCGTTCGCGCGCACGTGCGCGGGCCTGGGCGATGCCGTGCGGTGATTCGTTGGTGAGGATGACGAAGTTGCGCGGGAAACCCTGCGTGTACTTCACCACGAACGGCTGCTCGCGCGCCGGAATGCGGATGGTGTTTTCCAGCGGCCACAGCGTGGCGGTGTTGGTATGGAACACCACCTCTACATCGCGGCCCTCGGCGGTGCGCAGCACCGCCTCGTAGCGCCAGATGTACTGTTCGTTGAGCGTGGAGTTGGTTTCCTCGGCGTTGACGATCACCGCTTCACCGCGCTCGCCCACCGCATTGAGGAAGGTGGCGTTGAGGAAGCTGCCGAGGAAGATGTTGAGCATCGCCAGCGGGAACACCACGATGGCGTAGCCGGGAGCGCGCCGCCACCACGAGACCAGCACCGCCAGCACCATCGCTGCAAAGAACGTCAGCAGCGGATGCTGCGACGTGAACCAGAGCAGGGCGGAGAGGGCGGTGATCATTGTCGGCAGTGTGCGGGCGCCATCCCGGCGCCCGCGCAGGTCCTCAGGCCGACCAGGTGTCGCGCAGGGTCACGCTGCGGTTGAACACCGGCTTGGCTTCGGTGTGGTCGCGGCGGTCGGCGACGAAGTAGCCGGTGCGCTCGAACTGGAACGACTGCTCAGGGGTGGCGCTGGCCGCGGCCGGTTCGACATAGCCGGTGACGGTGCGGCGCGATTCCGGGTTGAGGTAGTCGCGGTAGGTCTTGCCTTCCGACTCGTCGTCCGGGTTCGGCACCGAGAACAGGCGGTCGTACAGGCGGATCTCGGCCGGCACGGCGTGCACGGCGCTGACCCAGTGGATGGTGCCCTTGACCTTGCGGTTGGCGCCTTCCATGCCCGGACGCGATTCCGGATCCAGCCAGCCGCGCAGCTCGGTGATGGTGCCGTCGGCATCCTTGATCACTTCATCGCAGCGGATGATGCCGGCGCCACGCAGGCGCACTTCGCCGCCCGGCACCAGGCGCTTCCAGCCCTTGGGCGGCACTTCGGCGAAGTCCTCGCGGTCGATCCACAGTTCGCGTGCGAACGGCACCTGGCGGCTGCCGAAGCTTTCGTCCTTGGGGTGGTTGCTGAAGGTCAGCTGCTCTTCGTGGCCTTCGTCGAGGTTGGTCAGCACCAGCTTCACCGGATCGATGACGGCCATGCGGCGCGCGGCGGCACTGTCCAGGTCCTCGCGCAGCGCGCCTTCGAGCACGCTGAAATCGATCAGCGAATTCTGCTTGCTGATGCCCACGCGTTCGGCGAACAGGCGCATCGCGGCCGGGGTGTAGCCACGGCGGCGCAGGCCCTGCAGGGTCGGCATGCGCGGGTCTTCCCAGCCGTCCACCAGCTGTTCGGTCACCAGCGCCATCAGCTTGCGCTTGCTCATCACCGTGTAGTTGATGTTCAGGCGCGAGAATTCGATCTGGCGCGGCTTGGCCGCTTCGCGCGGCAGGCCGGCGTCGACCAGCGGCTGGGTCAGCGCATCGTCGTGGGCGAAATCGACGTTGTCCACGCACCAGTCATACAGCGGGCGGTGGTCTTCGAATTCCAGCGTGCACAGCGAATGGGTGATGCCCTCGATCGAATCGCCCAGCGCATGGGCGAAGTCGTACATCGGGTAGATCGGCCACGCGTTGCCGGTGTTCTGGTGCTCGACATGCTTGATGCGGTACAGGGCCGGATCGCGCAGGTTGATGTTGCCGCTGGCCATGTCGATCTTGGCGCGCACGGTGCGCGCACCGTCCGGGAATTCACCGGCACGCATGCGGCGGAACAGGTCGAGGTTTTCCTCGACGCTGCGGTCGCGCCACGGCGACGGACGGCCCGGCTCGGTGAGGGTGCCGCGGTAGGCGCGCACTTCCTCGGCCGACAGGTCGCAGACGTAGGCCTTGCCCTGCTCGATCAGCTTCTCGGCGGCCAGGTAATAGGTCTGGAAGTAATCCGAGGCGTGGCGCAGCTCGTTCCAGCTGAAGCCCAGCCAGCGCACGTCGTCCTGGATGGCGGCCACATACTCGGGGTCTTCCTTGGCCGGGTTGGTGTCGTCGAAGCGCAGGTTGCAGACGCCGCTGAACTCACCGGCCAGGCCGAAGTTCAGGCAGATCGACTTGGCATGGCCGATGTGCAGGTAGCCGTTCGGCTCGGGCGGGAAGCGGGTCTTGATCGCCTGGTGCTTACCGCTGGCCAGGTCCTCGCGCACGATCTGGCGGATGAAATCGCGCTTCTCGTGGCTGTCGGCGGGGGTCTCGGGGCTGGCGGGGGTGTGCTCGGACATGAGTCGGCGAAAGAGAAAGGCAGAAAGACCAACAGTTTAGCGCGTCAGGGGCGGGGCTGCCCGGTGGCGTCTGCGGTTGCGGGGCCCCGGGGCCCCCCCGCCCCCCCCGGGGGGGGGGGGGGGGGGGGGCCGCGCCCCCCGGGGGGGGG